>JAWLHD010000198.1:0-7284 GCA_041690555.1 Anaerohalosphaeraceae bacterium | reverse complement strand
GCACGACTGGCGGATCACCACGTCATCGTGTCGAACAACTACATCCGGCAGGGCGCAGACCGAAACCATGGGCGCTGCGATCACCACCCAAACCGCCACAAACTTCAACATGTGGAAATCCTCTCAAGAGTTCTCCTATTTCAGGCAGCATGAATCAATTCTACATTTTCGCGGCCTGTAAAGCCAGAGCGCATAAAAAAGGCCGGAAGTGCGGCTCCGGCCCTGTTACCTGTTAGTTGAAGCAATCTTACTATCTGGGCAGTGCGGTCTTGATTTCCTGGAGGCTGACACCGAGGAGGGATCTGGCTATCTTGTCGAGTTCGGCTTCAGGGCCCTGCAGGTGGAAGGTGCGATGGACGTGGGAGAGTGACTGGCCGGGGGCGAGCGCCGCGGTGGGCGAGGAGGTCTCGAGTTCGTAGAAGGGGCCCATGGGTTTTGCGCCGGGAGTTGCGGGGCCGTCGTTGTAGGAGTTGACGACATCGCCGGCGAAGGGGTCGTCCTGCAGCTCCCACATGGAGTTGACGTAGTCGGTTGCGCCCCGGGGTTTGGTGTACTGAACGAGGGTCAGGACCTTGCCGTCGGCGTCATAGCTGCCGGCGACGGATTTGGCGCGCGAGGGCGAGAGGCCGATTTTGCTGCGGTACTTGCCGTCGCCGCTGAAGAATAGCACGTCGTCTTTAACGATGAGCCGGTCGGCGGGCACCTTGCCGAAGTATTCGTCGTTGACCTTGTGGCCGAGTTCGCTCTCCGGTCCGGGCTCGAAGGGGATGACGATGGTCGTTGCGTCGGACGGATTGAACATGCCAAGGATCCATATCGACAAAAGGCCGGTGCCCTTAACCCAGGGCTTGTCGCCTGTGTTGGTGATCTTGTTGTCGCTTTCGTAGGCGACGGTTCGGACAGAGGCCGGCACGTCGAGGCCGAGTGCCGCCTTCATTGCGGCGCCGTCCAGCAGGCGCACTGCGCGATCGATCTGGAGGTCAAACGTTGTGCCGGAGTAGTTGGTCAAATGCGTGGTCTTTTTGAACGTGGCTTCTGCAGGCGTCTTTGCGACGAGATCGAACGGCTCGGTGTCGATGACGGCGGGCGTCTGCCAATCCTCGAACTTGAACTCGGCGCCTTTGGCGAAGAAGATCGCGAACTGGCCGCCTTCAGGGCCCATCCAGAAGCGGTCCTCGCCGCCGAAGGCGTTCATGTGCGGGCCGGTCCGGCCGGAGGCGATCAGCTCGCGGTTGATCCAGCCGAAGCTGGCGCCGGCCGGTCCGCCGGCGGTGCTTGTCATGACGCGTCCCTGGTAGGCGGGAACGACCGCCACCTGGGCGTCGCCCATCGAAAGGACCACCACATCGGCGTGCTCCTTGAGAAAGGCGACGTCGTCTCCGAAGCTCGACACCTTCTTCTGAGGTCTACATCCGGCCATTGTCGCCACCATGAGAATCGCGCAAAGTATCGCCTTGTAACGCATGATTTGTCTCCTTCTTTGAAATGAAATTATGCCCTGTCATTTGCTCCTCTAATTCCATCGCATATCCGCATGGACCGGACACACCCGCCTTGCGGTCAAATCTCTACACGGCGGTTTTGTGTTTCAGCCATTCGTACCACGCATCCATGCCGAGGCCCGTGCGCGCCGAGACCTGAAAAATCGCGATATCTTGGCGAAGGATTCGCACATGGTCGATGACCCGCTGGAGATCGAAATCCAAGTGGTCGATAAGATCGATTTTGTTGATCAGAAGCACGTCGGCCTTTGCAAAAGTGCCGGGGTACTTGATCGGTTTGTCGTCACCCTCGGGCAGCGAAAGCACAACGACACGTGCCTGCTCGCCGAGGTCGAAGGCCGACGGGCAGACGAGGTTGCCGACGTTTTCGACGAAAAGCACGTCGAGATCGGCGGCTGGTATCGAGCCAATCGCCCGCGTGACCTGCTCGGCTGAAAGATGGCAAGATCCCTTAGTTTCGATCTGCACGGCGGGCGCTCCGGCGGCTCGTATCTTCTGCGCATCTGTATCGGTGCGGATGTCGCCTTCGATGACTCCTATTTTCACCTGGCCGTCAAGGTCGCGGATCGTTCGCGACAGGAGCGTCGTCTTGCCCGAGCCGGGCGAGGAGATCACGTTGATGCAGAGTGTGCCGTACTTCTGAAAGAACGCCCGATTCTGCAGGGCGCATTCTTCGTTCTTGTCGAGTATTTTCTTGTTGAGCGAAATCTTCATGCGATCTTCATAATACTTGCGTACCTATCCTTCATCGCCCTGGATTAGTGCCCTAAGCGGGAACGACATACGGGCGAAAACAGGTGCCTGTCCCTATTTTTGCAGGGGGTGGCGGTCGCTATTTGTCTTCGAATTCGATTTCTTCGAGCAGCAGGGGTGCGTCGGGCTCGAAGTCAAAATCTGCGCCGCCGCAGCCGGTGCACGCGGGAGAGTATATATCAAACTCGAACGTTCGGCTACAACTTTTGCAGGTCGCCCGCAGGGGCACGTGGCGGATCTCCAGGCACAGGTCCTGGCAGGGGGTGCCTTTGGCGGCCAGTTCGAACGCAAAATTCATCACCTCGTCGTTAATGGGGTTGAGCTGTCCGCAGGATATCCTCGCCCGCACGGGCCTCAAATTGCGCTTTTGGGCCTCGCGAGCGATCGTTTCCACAATGCTTTGTGCGATCATGGTCTCGTGCATCAGCAGATCCTCGGCAGCTCTCTTCCGTAGGGCATCTGCACGACGCGTCTGCCTCCGATTGCGGTGACCATCTCGACGATCGCATCGGGACCGGCGGATTCCAGCATTCGCCCGATGATCGCCGCATCTCGGCCCAATTCGTGGTTTGTGCAGACCTTCAGAGCGGCATCTGCGGACTCTTGTGCGAGGACCATGATCACCTTGCCCTCATTGGCTATATCGAGCAGGTCGAAGCCGAGCGTGTCGGCGGCGGCCTGCACCGGAGCATTCACCGGCAGTTTGGTTTGGGTTATTTCGATATCGCGGCGGGCAGCAGCGGCGATTTCATTAAGTACGGCGGCTACTCCTCCACGGGTGGCATCGCGCATGAACCGGACTCCATCGACTGCCTCCAGGACGGCGCACGTAAGCGGGGAAAGCGCTGCACAATCGCTTTGTATCGGGGTATCGAATTCGATTCCCTTTCGCTGCGACATGACAGCCATACCGTGATCGCCGATGGTTCCGTTAATGATAATCACGTCGCCCGCCTCGATGGCGTCGGTGGAGAGGTCGGCGATTCGTTCGCCGATACCGGCGGTGGTGATAAAGATTCCATCGGCGGCACCGCGTTCGACCACCTTTGTATCGCCTGCCACGACGGCGACCCCGACTGCACGTGCGGCGTGGGCTGCGCTGTCGAGAATCCGGTCGAGCAGTTCCATTTCGAAGCCTTCTTCGATGATGAGCGCCAGGCTCAGGGCGACCGGTCGGGCGCCGGCGACGGCCAGGTCATTGACCGTTCCGCAGACGGCGAGTTTGCCGATGTCGCCGCCGTGAAAAAACAACGGTTTGATTACGAAACTGTCGGTGGTGAAAAGGACGTTTGCATCGCCGACGTGGACCGTGGCGGCATCCAGCAGCTTTTGGAGAGTCTCATTTGCAAACCGCGGCAGGATTTTGTCGGCAATCAGGTTTGCCATAAGGCGCCCGCCCCCGCCATGCGCCAACAGAACACGCTTATGGTAGTTGTCAACCATTACGTCGCCTTCGGCGCCCGTACTTGTACCATGCCGCGCAAGCGCCTTCGCTGCTGACCATGCACGGTCCGACGGGCGTATCGGGCGTGCATTTGGACTCGAACATGGAGCAGTCCACGGGAGAGGCGAGGCCGCACAAGACCTCTCCGCACCGGCAGCCGCGCGGCTCCTCGGCTGGGATTTCCTCAATGCCGAATCTTTGCATGGCATCGAACCGGGCATACTGGTTCTTTAACCGCAGCGTTCCACCGGGGATTTTGCCGAGACCGCGCCAACAGCCGTCATAGGGCTCGAAGAACTTGTCCATGAGTTGGCGGGCCTTTATGTTGCCTTCCGGCCGAACCACCCCTTCATAAATGGAAACCACTTCGGCTGTTCCCTGGGCCAACTGGCGGCAGATTTCGGCTATGCCCTCGATCACCTGCATCGGCTCGAAACCCGCGACGACACAGGGGCGACCGAATTGCTCGACGATCGGCAGGTATGCATTTGAACCGATAATGACGCTTACGTGGCCGGGGCACAGAAAGGCGTCGATCTGATTGTTCTTTTCGGCAAGCAGCGTCTGCATGGCAGGAATAACCAGCTTGTGCCCACTGAGCACGCAGAAATTCTTCAAGCGACGCCTGGCGGCATCGGCGACAGCGACGGCTGTGGCCGGGGTAGTCGTCTCGAAACCGACTGCGATGAAAACGACGGTTTTGTCCGGGTGCAGGTCGGCCAACCTGAGGGCATCATCAGTGCTGAGTACAACGCGCACGTCGGCTTTGTGATTGGTCTCCAGAGAGCCGGACTTTCCCGGCACGCGAACCATATCGCCGTATGTGGCGATGATGCAGTCGCCGCGGGCGGCCAGTTCGAGCACGAGGTCGATAAAGCCCTGGTCCGTCACGCATACGGGGCAGCCGGGTCCGCTGAGAAGGTTCAGGCCCTGCGGCAGGGTCGGTCGAATGCCATTGCGAAAGATTGATACAGTATGAGTACCACAAACCTCCATGACATTGATTGATCTGCCCAGTCTGAGACACGCTGCATCCATGAGCCTCTGGGCTTTCATAATCCTGTTAAGCATGGCGGTCTAATCTATCTCCGAACCTTTTTCATGTTCCTTCTGCACGGCATCAAATTCCGCTATAAGCTGCCATGTTTTGCGTGCCTCGTCTTCCGGGATAGCGGCGATTGCGAATCCGGCGTGAATCAAGACGATGTCTCCGAGTCTGACGTCGGGTGTCAATGTGGTTCTGCACTTCCAGCGGTTTCCCATGGCGTCGACGACGGCGCGGTCATCTTCCAGCTCGACTATTCTGGCGGGCACCGCTAAACACATACTGTTTTGCTCCAATCATCAGAGAGACATCAAATGAGACCTTGCCGGGCCATTGCTGCGGCCACAGCGGCCTGTCCGAGGGCTATGCCGCCGTCATTGGTTGGGACGGCTTTTTTGAATAATACGTCAAAGCCGTCATTTTTCAACAGGCTTATCAGCCGGTCAGCAAGGTATCGATTACAAAAAACCCCGCCGCTGAGGGCAACCGTACACAAATCATACTTTTGCCGGGCTGCGACGGCGAGTTCAAGGAGGCCGTTGGCCAGGGCGTTGTGGAATTTGGCGGATATAACTCCGGCCGGGACCGCCTTTCGAACGTCCGCAATAATCTCCTGCATCATTTTACGAATATCCAGAAGCATGGTTCCCTGCGAATTCTCCTGAAGGGTGGCAGTATATGCCTGCCGGCATTGTTTGTCGGCGACGGCTTCGAGCCTCATTGGCAGGTGGGCCTCGAACCGGTTAACTGTGCCGAGGCCGGCCAGTGCCGCGACGGCGTCGAACACTCGCCCCAGGCTCGACGTCCAGACGGTGTTGAGCGACCGGGTCATCTGATCTGCAATTATGCCGAGGCGTCTTTCGTCGGGCTCAATCCGCCGCAGGATGTCGTTGTATTCTTTTAAACAGGAATCCTCGGGTGATATCGTGCCAAGCAGGCCCAAGAGGGGTCGCACAGCCTCCTTTGCCGCGCTGTCTGCTCCAGGCAGCGGATAGTACATGAGATGGCCGAGGCGTTTGTAATCTTGCAGCGAGGCGAGAAGGCATTCGCAGCCCCATATTGCCTCATCCGTACCCCAGCCGGTGCCGTCGGCGACGAGTCCGATGACCCTGTCGGTTTGCCCGTATTCAGCCAGAGTGGAGGCGAGGTGTGCCCAATGATGCTGCACCTGGATCAGGCGTTCGATGCCGAGCGACTTTGCGTATTGCGTGGACAGGTAGCCGGGGTGGAGGTCACATGCAACGACTTTCGGCTTGACCTCGAAAAGCCGGGCCAGATGTCTTACGGAGGACAGATAATGCCGGTACACCCTTGCGTCGGCAAGGTCGCCGATGTGCTCACTGAGGATAAGCTGGTCTCGTCTTGCAAAGCAGAATGTGTTTTTGAGGTCCGCCCCCGCGGCGAAGACGTCGACGGCGGACTCATGCGGCATTAGAACGGGGGTCGGTACATAACCGCGGCTGCGCCGCAGAAACGCCGGTGCGGCGTGAACGATCTGCACGAGCGAATCGTCGACTTGCCGATATATTTTGCGGTCGTGGTTAAGGAAGGCATCGGCCACGTTTTTGAGCAGCGCGGCCGCTTCGGCATTATCACAGATGAGCGGTTCGTCGGAGATGTTGGCGCTTGTCATGACCAGGACCTGGATGCCGTCTTCGGCGAACAGGAGGTGGTGCAGCGGCGCGTAGCACAGCATGAACCCTAACGTTGCCGTTCCTTGTGCAACTGAGGGGGCAATTGTCCTCGCGTCCACCGGCGGGCATTTGCGGTCCAGCAGCACAATCGGGGCCTCCGGACGCATGAGAAGCCGGCGTGCGGCGGCATCGACATGTGCGTAGCGTCGAATGACCTCAAGCGAGGCGGCCATCATCGCGAAGGGCTTGTGTTCGCGCTGCTTTCGCTGGCGCAGCCGCGCAACCGCTCTTTCGTTGAAGGCATCAACGGCAAGGTGAAATCCTCCCACACCCTTGACGGCAAGAATCTTTCCGTGGCGGAGCATCGCGGCGGATCGGCTGATCGCGTTGTCAGTGCGGTCTTCGATAACAGCCCCCGAGGCGGCGGTCAGCCAAACCCGGGGTCCGCAAGCCGGGCACGCCACCGGCTGGGCATGGAACCGCCGGTCGCCGACGTGGGCATACTGGGCGGCGCACCGGTCGCACATTTTGAAAGACGCCATCGTTGTGTTGGGTCGGTCGTAAGGAATCGTCCGCACGATAGAATATCGCGGTCCGCAGTTGGTGCAGTTTATGAACGGATAGCGATATCGGAAGTCGCGTGGGTCTTTCATTTCAGCAAGACACTGTCCGCAGACGGCCATGTCCGGGGTGACTTGCAGAGTCGCTTCTCCGTGCGCTTGACTGGGCTCAATCGCAAAACCGCGTGCGTCGGCAACCGGCTCCATGCGGCAGACCTGACAGGACGTAATCTCCATTAGGGGCGGCGGCTGCAAGTCGTCTCGGCCGTGCCGAAGACATTCAACGAACTGTGCGATCCAGGATTCATCCCCCTGCACCTCGATGGCGACGCCGTGAACGTCATTG
>JAWLHD010000197.1:0-7332 GCA_041690555.1 Anaerohalosphaeraceae bacterium | reverse complement strand
CGAGATTTAATCCAGAAGCGTATAAAACAAAAAAAACGCCCCCTTAAGAAAACTCCCGCGCAAAAAAACGAAAAAATGCGCACTCCTGCGCAAAAAAACACCCCCCTCTAACGCAAAAAACCGCAAAAACAAGCACAAAAACCCCCCTCCCAACCCCTTTTGGCAGGGCAAAAACCCAAAAAAACCCCTCTCAACCGCCCCCCAACCCCCTTGCAACACCCTTTTCACGCCAGAAACAACGATTCCACCCTCAACACCCGTCACCCACCCGCACGAACTATCGCCAAACTCTCCTCCGTCGAAATCACCCCAAGCGCCGCCACCTTCAACCGCCCCTCAGGATCGACAAAGAACGTCGTCGGAATCGACCGCACCCCCGCAAACGGCTCTGGCAGCTCAGAATCAACGGTTCCAACCACATAATTAATCCCCGCCCCCTCCGCAAAAGCCCGCAATTCATCCACCGATTCCTGCGAAACCGCCACAATCGCAAGCTCATCCTCACCAACCGCCTCCCGAAGCGCAATCAAATGCGGAACCTCAACCCTGCAAGCCGGACACCAGGTCGCCCAGAACACCAAAACCGCGTTTTTGCCCTCAAAATCGCTGATTCTGTGCTCATTTCCGTCTATATCCACGAACGCAAAGTCCCCCACTTCGCGTCCAATCCACGGCCGAAACGCCAGATCCCAATCCTGCCGACCCGCCACAACACGCGCAACCTCCTCCCCAAAATGAACTTGCAGCGCCTCCGCAGCCCCGTTCCCAGCCGGTTCATCCAACCCTTCCCCCCTGCGAAGCCAATAGCCAACCCCCGCCAGCACCACCACAGCCCCCACAGCAACCCAAATCCACGGTCCCGCCTTCTTATTTTCCGCCATCATAAGCTCCTGCGCCAAATCGACTTACCTGTTCTTCCAATCCGCTCAGCCCATCAAGTGCCTCCTTGAGCCGCTCGCCAATCCGCACTCCATGCAGCCGCACCGCCTCCCTCCCTGGCCTCAGCAATATACTAACAGGCACCGCCGGCTCGTTGTAAACATGCTGCAAATCGATTGCCGCCTGGTAATCACGTAACGTGGTATCCGCCCGCACCGCCAAAACCCCGTTTTTTGCGATCAAATCCGCGATTTCCTCACTCTCATAGACAGTCGCCTCCACCACCTTGCAGCTCAGGCACCAGTCCGCCGTAAACTTCACTAACACCGCCCGCCCATCCTCAACCGCCGCCTGAATCCTCGCCGCATCATACTCATGCCAGTCAATCAACCCGTTTTTCGGGCCCAAAAACGCAAATCCCGCCGCCACAGCCGCAACCGCCGCAACGCTCCTGACTGCCCACTTCTTCACCGCGGGAGTCGTATAGCTGACCCATCCGCCCCACATCCACACACAAAAAGCCACCACCGCCGCCCAGTACAGCGTACCCACTTTCTGAACATCAGGCAGCCCCGACAGCAGCTTAATCGCGATTATCAGCAGCAAAAACCCCAATCCCTGCTTCAAAAGCTCCATCCACCGCCCCGGCCTCGGAACTCCTTTCAACAGTCCCGGCACCGCCGTCAAGACCAGATAAGGCATCGCCATCCCTACCCCGATCAGCAGTATCGCCGCGGTACTAAGCGGTAAAGGCTGCGTCTGAGCCCACGCAAATGCCGCCGTCAGGATCGCAAAGCTGCACGGAGTAGCCAGTAACGCCGCCAAAAACCCCATTCCCACAGAGCCGCCCAGACCTTTTCCACCTCGCGCCCGCCCGGCGATCGACGAAGGCACTCCAATGCTGAAAACACCAAACATAAACAGCGCCAGAACCACCATCAGAATGACCATACCGACCAGAAAAGCGGGATTCCGGAAATGATCCCCCCACTGGAAGACCGTGCCAAAACTCAGCCGCAGCACAATGTTCGCCCCCGCAATCGCCGCAAAAAACAGCAATATACCAGCGCAAAATGCCAATCCCAGCAGCAGACTTCGCCGCCGACTGGCTCGTGACTGCTCCACAAGCCTCATCACCACGATCGGCAGCACCGGCCAGACACACGGCATAAGGTTAAGAACCAGCCCGGCCGCCACCGCCAGAGGCAGTGCAACCCACACCCCAAGCGAAGCCTGCGACCCCGGGCTCGATTGCAACGGCTGAATCTCCCTGGCCTGCCCCCCGACCTCGAAAGCGGGCGAATCCATCGGCGCCACCGGCGAAACCTTCACCCCCAGACGCAATTTATCCAAAGCGGGTCTCATACACAGACTCTCGGAGCAGATCGCCCCGTCGACGCCTATGACGATCTCCACGGAATCCGTCGCGTATGCATCCACCGCAAACGGCTGATAAACCGAGAATTCGCCGCTATACGCCTGCACCTGCGTACCGGTAGACTCATCGAAATAGGGTTTGGAAGCCGGGAACACCGGCTCACCAAAGGTAACCCCCTCAGCCTGAGGCTTTATCTTCAGTTCCATGCCGCCGGGCGCTGTCGCCGCGTCCGCATAGAAGTGCCACGTGTCCTTGACCGTGAAATGCAACGCGATCACCGATTCTGCCGCCGGACGCACCAGATCATGCTGCAAATCTGCCTCAATCTGCACAACATCGTCATAAGCAACCCGCGCACCCCTCGCCTGCCCGTACGTAACTGCGGCCGGCAGTAATAACACTCCAATTATCACTGCCAGCGCCATCCTGAAAGTCTTTCGACGAGCCATCATCTTCTCGCAAACCATTACCTGCAAATCACTTCCGTACAACAAGAGCCTGCCACTGCGGAATTACCGAACGGTCCTCAGATTACCTACGTCCGTGAAACAAAATCCGTTCCCGATATCATACAACAATACGCTTTGGCAACTGTGATACAGCAAATCCACGTCTACAGCCTTTCCCAGGCGGGAGGGCGACACGTCGGGCCACACCATGTTCCTTGTGCGGCGTACTTCACAGGGGTATAATTGGCGCCATAACCTCTCAGCTTAAATTTGACAAAACCGGAGCCTCAGATGATTCATGAAAGCAGGTTCGGCCTGCTGCTGGTCGTGTACCTGGCATGGCGCGCCGCGCTTTCGGCGACTCCGCCGCAAGGCGATGCGCCTGCTGACGTTGATCTGCGTCCCGCCTTTGCAAAGTGGGGGCTTTCGCCGCGCATCCAGGGGGGACGCGGCACCTGCTCTGTATTCACGATCACCGGCGCCATCGAATACGCCCTTGCCCACAAGCGAGACGGCGGCACCAGGCTCAGCGTGGAATACCTCAACTGGGCCTCCAACAAGGCGATCAATGAAATGCGGGACGGCGGCTTCTTCTCCGACCTCTGGCGAGGCTTTGCCGCCTACGGCATATGCCCTGAGCCTAACATGCCCTACCGGGACAAGTTCGATTCCGCTTTGATCCCCGACATAGACACAATACTCAGTGCCCGCACGCTGCTGGACGAAGGTCTGCGGCTGCACTGGATTAAGCGGTGGAACGTCAACACCGGCCTGACCGCACAGCAGCTTGCCGAAATCAAGCACATGCTGGACAGCGGTTGGCCGGTTTGCGGCGGCTTCCGCTGGCCCAGGAACGTCCAGTGGAAAGACGACCTGCTCGTAACACCGCCACCTGACGGCGTCATCGACGGCCACAGCGTCCTGATAGTCGGTTATCGCGACGACCCCGGCCAGCCCGGCGGAGGCACGTTCATGTTCCGCAATTCCCAGAGTGGCCGAGACGCCTGGATGACATACGCCTACGCCTGCGCCTACATGAACGACGCCGTATGGATCGACTACGAACAGCAAACGATCGCACCTTCCGAACCGGTCAAAAGCACCGAACATGTCAGTCATGAAGCATACTTGTTCCATCTGGGCATCAACCGCGTCCTCTGCGCTTACCGTCTGGCTTCTGACACCGTGTGCAACGCCCTCGAAATGCTCGTCCAGAGCGGCGTCATGTCCGATCGCCACATTCGCGATGAGACAATTTCCCCCGAAAGGCCCGGCGCGAAGGCAATCCAATGTTCATCGCGGGGCCCGGCAAGGACAAATGGAGACATAGCTGGAAAGGCTTCGACCCCGGACGCTGAGCACGCACCTGTCACGCACCCGACAGCGGACGCCATTTCCGTCCGTCCGCCTGGATGAGCGCATCGGCCTCAGGAAAACTGTCAGCGCCGGCGGGATACACGACCGGCGTCATTGTCCCGGCGGCGACCGCATCCAGCACAGGCTGAAGCAACTGCCACGCCACCTGCACGTCATCCTGCCGCGTGAACAGCGTCTGATCGCCCACCATGCAGTCCAGCAGCAGCCGCTCGTAAGCCTCGGGCGATTCAGTCCCGAACACGTCGCTGTAATTGAAGTTCAACGTCAGCGTGCTCATACAGGCCTTGGCGCCCGGGCGCTTCGCCTGAAAACTCAAGTTGATCCCTTCGTTGGGCTGAATCTTGAGCACCAGCACGTTTGCGGGCATATCCTCCAGACCGATCGAGGCGAACATGGAGTGCGGCACGGTCTTAAATGTAATGGCTATCTCGGTGAGTCGCCTGGCCAGCCGCTTGCCGGTCCGCATGTAGAACGGCACGCCCTTCCACCGCCAGTTGTCGACAAGTATGCGTGCTGCGGCGAACGTATCCGTCGTCGACTCCGGCGCGATGCCTTCCTCCTGGCGATAGCCGCGGAGCGCCTGGCCATCGATAACACCGGCGCCGTATTGAGCAGTCAGCACCATCGTGTCATAAGGACGCACCTCAAGCGGACGCACCGACCGCAGCAGTTTGACCTTTTCGTCCCGGATGGCATCGGCATCAAATGACGCCGGCGGCTCCATTGCCACAAGGCTCAACATGCTGAACATGTGGTTCTGGAACATGTCCCTGAGCGCACCGGATTTGTCATAGTAGCCCGCGCGATGCTCGACACCGAGCGACTCGGCAATGGTGATCTGGACGTGATCGACGTAATTGCGGTTCCACACCGGCTCGAAAATCGCATTGGCGAAACGAAGCATCAGAATGTTCTGCACGGTCTCCTTGCCGAGATAGTGGTCGATCCGGTAGACCTGCCGCTCTTCGAAGTGGTGCTGTATCTGATCGTTCAGGGCGGCTGCGCTTTTCAGATCGCGACCGAATGGCTTTTCGATGACCAGCCTGGCACGCACATTACAATCCGGCATGCCGCGGCATGAGAGCTTCGCCCTTCCCAGGTGCTCGGCAATGGCGCCGTACAGGCCCGGCGGCACCGCAAGGTAGAAGATGTGGCAGCCGCCGGTTGCGTGTATGCAGTCCAGCCGCGCCAGCCGCTCGGAAATGGTTTCGTAAAAGGCCGAATCCTCGTAGTCGCCTGTCATGTAGTAAATCTTGTCAAGAAAGGCGGCAACCTTCTCAGGTGCAACGCCCTTCGAGGATATGCAATCGGCGGCGGTGCTGCGATAGCTTTCGTCGGAGAACTTGCTTCGTCCGCACCCGATGAAGTAGAACTCTTCAGCAAGGAGTTGGCGTTTGTACAGCTCGAACAGGCTGCCCAGGAGTTTTCTACGCGTAAGATCGCCGGATGCCCCGAATACGACCATGCCGCACGGCCTGGCCGGGGTCTCGATGCACAACTGCTCCTGTTTGCTGATCGACGGCTGAATCTGAGGCATTCGTCGTCTCCTTGACGGTTGTTAATCGACGGCTCCGAGCGCTTCCTTAAGCGCACCATGATTATCTATCGGCCGTTGGCAGACGTAGTTTTCACAAATGAATGCCGTCGCTCTACCTTCGACTGCCTTCTGTGCGGCCGTGAAAGGCGCAACACGCTCGATTCCCTCCGCCGCCGGACCCTCCGGATGCAGCAATCTTACGGTTGCCGGCAGGAACACCCGCCCCGCCGCCTTGAGCATCTCGAGTGTTTCATCGGCGTCAGGATTGCCCGCGATGACGATCTGCCGCCGAGGCCCGAAGTACCAATCCAGGGCAATAAGCATGTCCGTAAGGGACGTAGGCGACTCCGCCAACCGCCCGGAGAACGCTTGCAGCGTCTTCTCCGCCACATCCCCGTAACGCTTATCGGCGGTAATCTGCCAAATCCTCAGCAGCGCCTCGGCCGCCGCCGAATTGCCGCTGGGCGTCGCGCCGTCATAAGACGGTTTTGTACGCACAATCAGTTTCTCGCCTTCGCGCCCCGTCTGATAGAATCCGCCCCTTTCCCGGTCGACGAAAAGCTCGACCATACCCTCCGCAAGCGAACGCGCCTCGACAAGCCACCGGGGATCATAGTCGGCCTCATACAATTCCAGAAGCCCCAGGATCATGCAGGCATAGTCGTCAAGAAACGCCAGACCCGCTGCGCGTCCTTCTGAGAAAGACCTCCGCAGACGGCCCTCGTCCCGCAGATTCGACAGCACAAACTCCGCGCTGCGTCTCGCCGCTTCGGTATAGGCCTGCTCGCCGAGGATGCGCCCGCCCATCGCCATCGCGCGTATCATCAGGCCGTTCCAGCCGGCGATGATCTTCTCGTCGCGACCGGGCCGAGGACGCCGACCACGCGCATCAAACAGCGCCTTGCAGGCTCCGTCGAGCAGTTCCTCCGCCGTCGACGCGTCAAGATTGTGCCTCTTCGCCGCCTCGGCAATTGTCATGCAAACGCTCAGGATCGTCTTGCCATCTTCAAAGTTGCCTCCCTCCCGCACTCCGTAATAATCCATGAACACCGCCATCTGCTCGGGGTTCAGCAGCCGCCCGATCTCTTCGGCGGTCCAAAGGTAAAAACTGCCCTCGCGCCCTTCGCTGTCGGCATCTTCGGCACTGTAGAACCCGCCGCCTGCGTCCGTCATGTCGCGCAGCACGTACTCCATTACGCCGCGCGCCATCTCGGCATAGTCCGGTCTGCCCGTGATCTGAAAGGCCTCCAGGTACGCACGTCCAAGCAGCGCCTGGTCATAGAGCATCTTTTCGAAATGCGGCGTCAGCCACTGAGCGTCCACCGAATAGCGATGAAAGCCCCCGCCGAGGTGGTCATGAATGCCGCCCGCCGCCATCGCATCCAGCGTGGCTGTAACCATCTCCAGCAGGCGCGCCTTGGAACTCCGCGCCCATCGGGTCATCAGAAACGACAGTATCCCCGCCTGAGGAAACTTCGGCGCGCGTCCGAAACCCCCGTTTACGCCGTCGAAAGCCTGCTCGAAGTAAGCCTCCGCCTCGGCGAAAACGTCCGCCGACAGCCGCTCATGGCCGGTCGGTCCGTCGACTTCGGCAAGCGCCTGCTTCATTCTTGCAGCAGATTCGGCCAGTTCCTGCCGCCGCTCGTGCCAGGCATCGACGATCGCCAGCAGAACCCTGTCGAACCCCGGCCTGCCCATACGGTCCGTCGGCG
>JAWLHD010000196.1:0-7342 GCA_041690555.1 Anaerohalosphaeraceae bacterium | reverse complement strand
TTACACGCGTGGCTGGGAGGCCTGGCTTGATTCGCTCAGAGAATATCGTACGGATATCCAGAGGACGCAACGGATATCCTGACGTGGGGGCGGCGGCTGCACCGGTCAGCGTCTTATCTTTCTAACCACACCTATGACGACAGCCTCAATTCGGCAGTGTTCGACGTAAATGGGCGGATAGGCCGGGTTGGAAGCCTGGAGGCGAATGTGACCGTTTTCCCGATAGAAGCGTTTGACAGTGGCGTCATTCTCATCGACGATTGCGACGATCATCTGCCCGTCGTCGGCAGTGTCGGCTTTGCGGCAGATCACATAATCGCCCGTATCAATGCCTTCGTCGATCATACTGTCGCCTGCGACCTGGAGGGCAAACACTGCATCGTCATCACCGAAAACCGAGCGCAATGAGATCTCCTCGACGTTTTCGACGGCTTCGATGGGCATGCCGGCGGCGACTCTTCCGGCCAGCGGCAGGCCGACGGTGGCCATCTGGCGAGTTGTCAAACTGCGATCGTACTCAAGCAGCCGATAGGCCTGGTCCGTTAATTTCAAAGAGCGTGCCCTGCCCGTCGATTTGGTCAGCAGCCCTTTTGCCTGCAGGCTTGTGATGTGCTCGAATGCGGTGGTTCGGCTTATGCCTGCCGCCCGGGCGGCTTCGGCTATCGTCGCCGAATAGCAGCGGCTGTTTTCGAAGTCGGCGATGTGCCGGAGCATCTGTAACTGGCGAGGCGTGATCGTTGTGTTGCCGGCATTCTCCACGATGATCTTCCTCCTGCAAGTGGTGTGTGGTCGCCGACTCGGCGACTTCCGAGGGTGCCTGCTCCGAGATTCTCGCCGCCGCTTGCACAAAGCCGCCGGCTGTGATGATGTCGGCCAGGATCTGCAAGACTCTGGTGAGGGGGTTGTGCCCGCCGGGCGAGTCGTTTGTCTGCGGCGGCGGCCAGGACCTTATGAAATCGCCGCCAGGTCCGAACCTGCAAATCGGTTCACTGTCAGAAGCATCAAATCGTCCTTGACCCATTGTAGTCCACCTTGGCCGCATCACCCGAGGGTGCTTCGGCGATATCCATTCAGCAGTATCGTCCGTGCAATGCCATAACTATCGGCGCAGAGAGCTTGAAAACCCTAACAAAAACCGAACGAACACCTGAAAAAGCGAAGAAAAAATCGGCACCGCGGCGAGCGCGACGAATCGCGGCTTTTTTATGGGACGACTCTGAATTTGAGAATCTCAGCATTAAAAAGGGCAACGCGGTTACTGGGAGTTTAAAAACATGTTAAATGTGCAGCAGGTGTTTTTGCATGCCTCGAGAATATTATGTAGATTTTGTATGCGGGCGTCCGACAACGCGGCGCCGGCGGGGAAATATATTCATATTGTTGGGGGCTCATTCCAATGGATGCCGCAAAACGAAGCAGTGGCGAGCGAAACCGAAAGGGGGGGAAATGAAACCTTTTCTTACATGGCTTACGCTGGGTGCAATCCTTTTTCTGTGCAGTTGCGAGGAATCCCGCTACCAGGCCCAGGCGTACGAGCCCAGTCGCATCACTTTCGAGATGCAAACTCTTCTGCACGACGTCACACCAGAAATCTCCTACAGCAGCGAAATCGAGACCATCGACACACCCGACTTCAGTGCATCCTTTGAGGACGACCTGCGGGCGTTCCACAGGAAAGTGCGGTCGTGCTCGGAGCGCAGGGCTCGTGCCAGGCATCGTGTCCGGGCCGCCGATTTGTGCCGGGCGCTGGTGATGCTCGAAACCGCGGCAGATGATAACGCGGTAGCCGTTACTGAGCCTGCCTTGCATACAGTGCGAGCTTATTAGCGCCGTCGACGACGGTTATGTGAGCGGATGAGTCCTCGGCAAGCCAGCCGTCCACAACCGCCTGTGCATCAGGCGCCGCAAAGAGGTGGGCGGCGGCAAGCAGGTCATCGGGGATTTGAGAATGGACCCAGATTCGCCTGAGACGTCGAATCATCTGTGCGAACTTGTAGGGCTTGTGCGAGAAGAGCTTGTACTCGCCGCGAATTGAGTCAAAGATTTCATCCAGCGGTCGAATCAATCGGTTGTAGAAATTCTCCATAGTTCTCGCATGGCCGATGCCTTTTGGGCACGCCGACAGAAAGAGCACCTCGCCGCCGTCGCAGACGGCCTGCTGTGTGAGTTCCAAAGCCCGCTGGGATATGTAAAGGTCCACGTCGTTGGGCAGGCCTCCGGGAGAGACGATCAGCCGTTGAGTGGGCTGCACGGTGTGCGTGTTGCGCTGATCACTTTGCGTAAACGCCTCTGCGCTGACGTCTGCGGCAATACCGAACCCCGCCCATTGAATGCGGCCGGATGAACTGATTGTCGCCACTGCATACACCGGCCTGTCACGTGTGATCAACTCCATAGCCTCCAACTGGTCGGCGGCAAGCGGATTATCGCGTCGAGTGACGTCGGTCTGCCACGGGTGAGCGCCATAAGTCGAACGTGGTTCCAGGGCGAGGCTGTGATTCTGCTCGGCAGTTGCATAAGAACACAGCCCCGGCACGAAGTTCTTGATGGGATTGGAATAGCCTGCAAAGTAATGGAACTTCACGTCGCTTAGCACCAGGAAGACATCTGGCGTATCCAGCAGACGGTTGTAACGCACATGTGTTCCCCGCGAGGTGCGCCCTGCATCGGCCAGTTCCGACGCCTGGCAATCGTGCACGGCAATTGAATGTCGCTTGAGGCCGGCCTTTCGCGCGGAATTCTCAATCTGTCTGCAGATTTTGCGATTCTCCGGTGTGTCGGCATCATGTGTGCCCGTGCACATGAGGAACAACACTTCGCGGCATCCTTGCAGCCTCGGAAAGAGGGGCTCAAATACGTCGGCAAGGGGCATGTCGCGGCTGCCGTCGCCTACCAGGACAGCAAGGGTTTTGCCCGCAACTATGCGCGCGAAATCCTGGGCCCGGCGGCATGTGATCGCCTCGGCGGCAATCTCGGCGTTGCCGCGGCCTGCCTGCTGCGTCCACGGTCGGATCACCGACGCAACATTGGCATCAGGGATGCAAATATTTAAGAAACCTTCGCCGTAATGCAGTTTGATATCCATCGTCTCTCAGCCTTGCGTGGGAGTCCGCGCATTGCGGCGCGTGTCAGAGGCACCGCTGGATGTATCATATCATTGGATTCGTCCGCAGCAAGGCTATTCGCCGGCTAAACGAGCGATGAGCGTCTGGGCAATGGTCACGGTTCCGAGTATGATAGTCAGGAGTGCGATGCCGAGTTTGAGGGCTTTTTCCGGGATGAATCGCACGCTTTTTGCTGACAGCGGCACTGAAAGGACGGCCCCGATGACAACATAGGGGGCCAAAGACCAGTCGACTGCGCACCTTGTGATTAAGTAGGTTGCGACACCGACGGCACATGTCAGGCCCTCGGCGAGCGAAGTGATGCCCACGGCGCTCTTGCCGTCGACGCCGGAGAGGATTTGCCCGCTGGTCACGATTGGCCCGTAGCCGCCGCCGCTCATCCCTTTGTTGAAGGATGCGACCAGCCCCAGCAGTGTTACGCGCTTCAGGGAGAACGCAAATCGGCGATTGATGCAAAGCAGGACAAGTACCCCCATTGCCAGCACCAGTGTCCCGATATACATCTTCAGCCAGAACCTTGATATATTGACCGCCACAAATACGGCGGCGACGGTGCCGATAATGCTGCAAGCTGCCAACAGCAATGCCACCTTGAGGTGCGTAGGGAGGCTCTTGCGCATTGTCTCTATGTAGCCGAGGGGACTGAGCATATTGCGCACCTTAAACATCTCTCCATCGTTGAGAGAGAACTGCACATTACCCTGGCGGTTGTGACAGAAAGCGGCGAACAGACCCGATATGAGCTCGGACAAGAGGACCACGGGCACTATCTGCATGGGGGAGAAACCCATGAGGAGAAACAGCGGTGTCAGTGTGGTTCCGTAGCCCATTCCGAGGGTCGAATCCACGTACTCGCATACGAATGCACAGAGGATGATTCCTACGGCTTGCCAAACGGCTAAATCTTCCATAGCTGTTCTCCTGTGGTGGTCGGCTCAGACCATATCGGCCAAAGTGAGCTGCTCCAGGCGAGCGGCGATATAGTCACGAATCTCGCCCAGCACGGCGATCATCTTCTTCTCTTTCGCCAGGGGCGTGTCCGAAAAGAAGTATTTGCTCACCGATTCGGTCGGCGCGAGGGCTCCATCCATCAACCGAATTATCTCGGCAAGCGAGATCTCCTTTGCGGGTCGGGCCAGCATGTACCCCCCAGTGGAGCCCCGACGTGTCCTGATATAGCGGGCCTGGCGAACAGGCGACAACAAGAGTTCGAGATACTTCTTGGGTATGCCGCAGACCTCGCATATCTCCTCAATTTTGATGTACCCTCGCTGCTCTTGTCGGGCCAAATGGATCAGCGCCAAGAGGGTGTATTCACTTTTGGTGGTGAGTTTCATGCGGCTCCTTATGCACCTTGTCTATGGACATGATAGGCAAATACCGGCTGGCAGTCAAGATGGATATACTTGCGCATGGCAATTTCATCGATAAAAAAAACGCCTCAGAAATTTGAGGCATTTTTTTATCTCTTATCACGGAGGGCGCGGTTTTACACGCAGGCGCCAGACTGTTCGGGCAGATCGGCCCTGACGGTGCTCTCGCCGTCACTGTTCTTGCGGTAAAGCATAAGTCTGTAAGACTTGTATTTCTTGAAGTTCTCCCCGGTCATCCTGCCGCTGAAGTATTTGCCCTTAATCTTCTCAATCCTTCGTCTGTATATCCGCTGCACCAGCCTGTAGGGCCAGGGGTACCTGCTGGCAACCAACTTTATGGCCAGATTGACCGTGGGCTGGACGGCTTCTCTGAATACGTCATCGACAATGTCGAGAGTAGGGGCCATCGCGTCAGTAATATCGATATCGGCAAGTTGCTGAAGCGGGTAAGTACCTATTACGTCGCTGAACCTCGTCCACTTCTCACCGCCGGCCAACATGCTCTTGCCCTCAAGGGGCCTGGCGAAATAATCGCAGATCAGCAAATGCCCGCCGTCTTTCATGAGGCCAAAGCTCTTGCCGATGGCGTCAGGGGCGCCGATGTACTGGAAGCTTTCGCAGAACATCACGAGGTCGTAAGCCCCGTGATTCTCAAAGTCCTGAAACGCGCACTCGAATACGCGGCTTTGTTCGCCCAGAAGTTTGCGAGCCTTCTCGGCGAAAAAGGCGTTGGGGCTTATGCAATCCACCGTGTATCCCATGTCTTGCAGATCCTTGGCCATCTGCCCCGTGCCGCAGCCTATGTCCAGGATAGTCTTGACACCGTCCGGGATATGCGAAGACACGAACTTGGCGTAATTAGCCTGCGCAGCATGCAGGTTAGAGATATTAACGGCAAGGTCTTCCGTCCAGTAACCGTAGTGAAGGTGCTGCATGTCGAAGAAATATCTGCCACAGATAGAACCTATCTCGAGACCGATATCTCGTGAGATTTCGCTCTTCTTGTTGCGTTTCATTCGAGTCTCTGTACAAACAAGTTTTTCGCCGTTTCGAACTCTCATTCAAAACCCCCTTTTTATTTCATCCACTCCGCAAAGCCTATGAGACCGGCACCGGATCGGCAGGTCCGGCCGGCATTTTCCGATGCCGGCAGGCGTGACAGAAACGATCTTTCTCGCACTGCTGCCGCCAGCAGGCCATGTCATCGGTCCGTGACAGAACAAGTCGGTCAAAGTGGTCGCTTTTTCTAGCGCCTTTAAGCATAACGAGATCACCTGGTTCAAGATAGCCTCTCAGGAACGAGTCAAATTCCAAAAGCGTCTTGAATGCCATTATACTCTCATCATCCGGTCGCGAGCGAGCCTTTAGTGCCGAACGCGAATAATTTCCTATGAAGACGATCTTATCGGCCACGTCTCGGGCCTGTCGTATTACAGCCCTTTGCCGCTCCGAATGGCTCTTCGGAGTATCCGAAATCGACCCGATAGCCAGTATTTTCCGCTTTGCCCGGGCCTTCTTCAGCATATCAACACAGGCCGAAACCGTCCATAGCGGCGCCTTAAAATCGTCACGCACGAAAGTTACTCCATCGCACGTTGTATGTTCGCTCATGCGGCTTGGAATCGGATCCACCGCCACGAGGGCTTCGGCGGCCTGCTCGGGAGACACACCCACGGCAATGGCAGCCGCCATGGCCGGCAAAACCGCATACGTCCAGTGTTCCCCAAGCAGCCGCGTCTGCACGTGCAGCCGCTTGCCCTGATAACAGACGTCCAGGCTGAGCCGTTCGGGCCATTCGCAGGAAACGTTTTCACCGCGAACGTCGGCGTCTCCGCTCAATCCATACGTTATCACGCGCGCCCTGGTCCGCAGCCGCATGGCGTAAACGTACTCGTCGTCTCGGTTCAACACGGCTGTTCCGCCTGGCCCGAGCGATTCGACAAGCTTCACCTTTTCGGCGGCAGTTGTCTCCAGGCTGCGATACTCACCATAATGGTCCGCGTTGATGTTGGTTACAACCGCAACATCCGGCCGCAGCACCTTGATTGACGCGTCAATCACTCCCGTCTGGTGAGCGCTGACCTCATTCACACAGAAGTCATGCCACGGCCTAACTGCAAGGACAGTCTCGGCGACGGCGTCCGTCGTGTTAGCGCCAATTCCAAATCGAATAGTTCCTTGCCTCGATAGAATAGCAACCAGCAGTTCGGCGGTAGTCGTTTTTCCGCAACTGCCGGTAATGCCTACAAATCGCACACGCCCCACTGCGCCCAGAAATCGCCTGTATAGCATTGCAAGGCGGATCTGGACAGCCTGTCTGGCCGGCTTGAAAAAACGCTTTCTCAAGCGTCTTTTAAGATGAAGTCCCCCCGGCCTGAAAACGCACAACGCGACCCCAAATTTCATGATCGTGCCCCCCATAGACACTCAGGCTCATCTACACCTATGACAAACGATTATATTTCGCAATTCGGCAACTGCAATCAAAAAAACGCACTGCACACAAAAACAACATG
The DNA here is from genome assembly GCA_041690555.1 of Anaerohalosphaeraceae bacterium. GTDB lineage: Bacteria > Planctomycetota > Phycisphaerae > Sedimentisphaerales > Anaerohalosphaeraceae > JACZKQ01. Next base: position 328 of record JAWLHD010000196.1, on the reverse strand, counting down.
GCAAGTCGCTTTTCCGAAAACAGGGCCTGTATCAGCAAATTCTCCGGACCGGCTTGCGGTCATTTCGGCGCCGAGCAAGACAATGGACCCCCCTTGGATCCACCCCAAGGACCTATATTATACGCATAGGCGTTATTTAATCGGCAAAGGCGGCTGATTGCTTGAATTTTTCCGGAAGAGGACGTCTCCTCTACTCCGGAGAAGTTGATTCGATGTACTCCAGTTCGGTCGCAAGTTCTCTCCCGGCGTACTGGAAGGACGTGTAGAGCAGCCATAGGAAAACCGTGGACATGATCACCAGCACGATTGCCATGATCCAGTTGTGAGG
>JAWLHD010000195.1:0-7356 GCA_041690555.1 Anaerohalosphaeraceae bacterium | reverse complement strand
AAGTTGTAATTGTGCTTCCAGACGAGCCCGGCGTTCTGCGCGGGATTGTCGAAAGCGAACCATCCGCAGATTGTAAACTCGCCGGACGGACTCAACGGGGCGCTGTCCTGCACGCGGACGTGGTCACCTGCGCCATTAAACGTCATGGCGCCGTCAATTACTCCGGCGATGCAGACATCGGCGGTATTGCGAGCGGCGGTTCCGTGAAAGCCGTTGCCGCCGGCGTCGAGGACCACGGTTGTTGCCGAGCAGTCGTCCATTTTCCAGTGTCCGACGAGGCCGGGCTCTTGTGCGGCGCCTGTCAGCGTCCACATGGCTTCGGACCGCCACAGGGCAGCCATCAACGACAGATCGGCCATGTCCACGGCACCGGCCTGGTCCAGATTCGCTTGCAGATCCCCGCCGCCAAGCCACTGTTCCGCGAACAGGATCAAATCGCCTGAATCGGTGACTCCGTCGCCATTCAGATCGCTGGCCTCCTTTCCTCCGGCGAACGACATAACAAACGGATCGACCTGGGTTGCCAAGCCGTCTTTGACGACAACCACTTTCTCGATCGTTTGATATTTGGAGTGGATGACAGTAAGGGTGTACGTTCCGGCGGCGAGGTTTCGCACCTGGTAATATCCATCCGGGCCGGCATCAGCGATGCCGACGAACTGTCCGTTTGCCGCATTGGCGATAAAGATGGACGCGCCCAGTACCGGCCGGTGCGTTACATTGCCAACGACGCCGTGCAGCGATCCCTGCGGCAGTGCGGCGTTGAGGGCCAAGGCGGTCGTACCGGCGGCCACGTTGAGGACCTTGTCGCATATTGCGAATGACTCCACGTCGTCTATATCCCAGTACTCGGCTGCCAGGTAAATATCATAATCGCCCGGCGGCAGAATGGGGATGACGAACTCGCCGGTGTCCGAGGGAGTTGTTCCGCAGACGGAAGCCGCCAAGGCGAACTCGTCGGTGGTGAGCTGTGTGCCGGCCGGCAGGGCTGTTACGAAAAACCCGCCGTTTGGCAGCGGCGCGATATTGTTCACCGTGCCGGATATCTGCAGACCTGTTGTGCTTGAGTAGGCGATTATGTCGGGTACATTGACCTCGCCTGACTGGCCGACCGTTATGCCAACGGGCAGTGCCGCCCACTGAGTCGCGGGATTGTCGTCTTCATCATAATCGATAGAGACCGTGTAGCTGCCCGGCAGCAGGTAGAATTCGTATCTGCCGTCGGCGTCGGTTTCCGTGTCGGCCTCATAGGCGGCGCCTTGCGCCTCGACATCCAGCCACGGAACGGGTTGGCCGTGCACGTCTTTGACATATCCCCAGACACGCAGACCGCGGCGAAGCGCAATGACGCGTCCGCTGACTTCCTGGGCCTCGTCGAGATAGATCAGGTTTGCCGGCCAGGACAGCCAGATGTAATCCGGATCGGCCCATGATTCGATTTCGATGTCTGCCATGCCGGGTGGCAGGTTGGTCAGCGTGAAGGAGCCGTCAGCATTTGACCATGCATCCTGCCAGATACTGTACCGCTCACTCCAGTAGCCGATTCGGATATCGCCTATTGGTGAAGCGGTCTGGGCGTCCACCACGCGGCCCGACAGTGTGGCGGCCTGCGGCAGCGCGAAATTGACGCCGGACATGTCTGCTGCGAGGTCTATATCCCGACCGACGCGGGCGTAGGGGCTGCCGGACTCCGGCTCGACCATTATGTACACTTCGCCGGCAGGCAAGTCCGTGAATTCATATTCACCCGCAGAGCCGGTGCGCGTGCTGAAATACTGCTGTGTGTCATCGTTCCAGCAGCCTACGTAACTGTTCTCAAGCCATTGACCCGTATGGGCATCCGTTACGACGCCGGAGATGTTCAGCGAAATCTCTTCCTGTGGGATGTATTCCGTTTCGAGAGCAACGTAGGGGAACTGCCCGATGAAGCCAAGCATCCGTCCGGCGGCGATGGTGTGCGACCACAGCGACTGCCAGTCGCTGTCGTTGATGCGATAATCCATAGTTGCAGTTTGTCCGCCGGTAACCTCCACCCGAATATCCACCACGGTCGAAGCCGGATCGTAACCTGTCAACAGTACCTCTTCCGATTCGGCGCGCACGATCCTGCCGTGCTCCGAATCAATCTCGGCCCAGAGGTGCAGTATATTCTCATAATAAGTGCCTTCGTGCCATCCAGTGAAGAATCCGTAACCGGCCATCGGCGAGATTACGGGGTCCACCCATACTGCATCCTCGCTGTCGACCGAGTCCGATTTCCAGGTGCTGGCATAAGTTGCGTTGAAATAGCCCTGATCGCCGAGCTCACTCCTCGGTATGCGGACCTCCAGCACTTCTCCGACTGCAACGTCAGCATTCAAATCGACCCATGCGACGTCATCTCTCCATCCCCATACTTCCTCGTCGGGCAAATAGACGTGGATCCAGATGTCGTCATGATCGCCGTCATAGAAGTGTTGTCCGTCCTCGTAGTTGAACTGGAGTTCGACGCTGACCACGTCGCTGCCGGCCAGCGCTGCGCCCGTCTGGACCATGAAGTAAACGTACGTGTCGTCCATTGCCGTAGAGATACGCTGTATCCGGGCGTCGGGCGTTCCTGAATAGGGTTTCTCGGAGACCAGTACGGCGCCGGCGACGTCCGCCCAATCGGCTGGGTCGCCGTTGACCGTGATCGTCTTGTAGGGGGTTTCCGTGTTCTCGTACTGCGTTGCCCATGTGCCGCCGCCGATGGTTGCACCGTAATTGTGCTGCACCATGCCCGTGTTTGCGAAGTTGCTCAGGCGTACCTGAAACTGCCAGTCCTCGGGTGCGCCGGCGACGGGTCCGTCGGCGCCCAGCGCGAAAACACCTTCCACTTCAGTCTGCACGGCCTGCAGGGTGTCGTAGAGGTAATCGTAGTACCAGTCGATCGTCTCACACCATAGATAGAACGTCTCGCCGAGCCCGGGTGCGAGGTCCACGCTGGCCTCAAGGAAGGCGCCGTTGACGGCGACCTGTCCCTTCGCGTCAAATCGGTACCACTGGTAGTCGCCGCCGCACACAAAACTTGTCACATTCCATGAGTCATAGGGATAGTCGAGGTCTATCTGCATGCTGCCGGGCCACCGGATATCACTCGGCGAGGCTGCCAGGAGCACACGATAGAGGATATCCCAGTCGATGGCGTCGGTTACCTTGATGAGAATATTAATCCTGGTGTGTTCGGGATTGTATGCCAGCTTGACATATTCAATGTCGCTGCCGGGCGCGTCGGGATAGTCATCGCCGGTGTTCTGATCCATCGCGTATACGTCGACGGCCGTCCAGTCGTCGACACTGCCGTCGATGACGATGCTTGCCGTAGGAACCGGCAACATCGTTCCGCTTGCCTGGGGGATGCTCATTCTGCAGTAGCCCGCGGTCGTGTTGAGTTGCTGCGTGCCTCTTATCTGCTCCCACAGATACAGCGTTGTCATTTCCGTTGGCGGCCGTTGGATAATGGCTGCTTCCGGAAGGAGGATGGCTCCTGAGCTCTCCTGACTGCCGGACAAGAAATCATAATCAATCTGACGGCCCGAGCCATCCTGGTAATGAAGGTGCGTGATGTCCGCACTGAACGGATTGCTTTCCGCGCGAAGCATCACACACGGAAAAACCAAGAGCAAGCTGACGATGTGAAAACCAGCCGACCTCAAAGCAAATTGTTTACCCATTGTTCCCTCCTTTTGTTCATAAATAACAAACTCAATCTGCTTGCCACGGACAAGAAGATTTCAAACGCACAAAGTGACCAGTCGATTTTCATTCTCAAACGAAAAACATAGTGCATCGTTTTATGGCGCCGCTGCACACATATCCTGGATTTCCGGAAAGCTCAAAGCTCGGTCATAAACCCGGATGTCGTCCATTACTCCTTCGAAGTAGACATCGCCCACGCCGTCGGGGCGCATGCCGATGTACAGGTCGCCGTCTCTGTCCCTGATGCCGCCGGAGATCGGCGCGCCCGCGGCGCCTGCGGCAGCGCCGTTGAGATATAGACGCGACTCGGCGCCGTCGAAGACCGCGGCGATGTAGTTCCAGCCGGGCTTCAGCAGCGACGTGGAGAACCATGCACGGCTCTCCTGCGCAGCCTCGTTCCACACGGAGAATCGCACGCGCTGCGATACCGTATACAACGCAAAATTATAATTGTGTTTCCACACAAGTCCGGCGTTTTGACCGGGCTGGTTGAACACAAACCATCCGCAGATTGTAAGCTCGCCGGAAGGGCTAAGCAGCGGCGCATCTTGAACGCGAATGTAGTCGATAATGCCTCCGAAGGCAAAGGCCTTGCCCAGGACGCCCGGCACGGAAATATCAGCCGTATTGCGCGAGGCAGTTCCATGAAGGCCGTTGCCGCTGGTGTCGACGACCGTCAGACTTGCCAAGCTGTCGTCCATTGTCCATCGGGCGACCAGGTTCGGCTGGACGTCGGCGCCGGTCCATTGTTCCACAAGCACCGCCAGGTCGGCCGCATCCACCCTGCCGCTTAGGTCAATGTCCGCATCGCGACACCAGCCGGGGGCGCCGCATTCCTTCAGCCAGTACCGGGCCAGCAATCCAAGGTCTGCAAGGTTCACCCTGCCGTCCGGTTGCAAATCGCCGGGGTCGGCCACGTACTCGTATGCACCAACGTCTGCTCGGCCGTAACGCAGGCGGCGGTTACCCTCGATATCGTAGAGGCCTGTGTAATCTTCGTCGGGGCTGCCTGTGTTCAGGCATGGAGACGTCATATTGAGATGGAAGTCCCCGCCGTCGAAGTCCACGAAATTGGGGTCTGTTCTGATGTTGCCGACCCCGGGTGCGCCCGCCGACAACCGCTGCACACAAGAGTAGTTGATATCCGCCGCCTGTGGCGACGAATAGATCTGAGCCGCCTGTGTCGCCGTGCCGCTTGCAGTATTCTGCCAGAAGATGGAGTTGGTGATCTTCAGGGAAGAGTTGTTAGAGAAGATGCCTGCGCCGCTGCCGACAAAGCTCGCCGCGTTCCGCACGAATGTGCAGTTGATCGCCGTGCAGGACGAGTAGCGATTGTGTACGCCCGCGCCCGGTCCGTAAAGGCAGACGTTGTCGACGAACAGGCAGCTCCGAAGTACCATTGCGTCCACCAGTTCATTTTTGAGAGCCCCGCCTTCGTCATTGGCCTTGTTGCCGCTGAAGGTACACCCCTGCACCTGTACCTGCTTGCAGCCATGGTTGTAAGCGGCGCCGCCGTAGTAAGGCACGTCGCCGGCCGACATGGCGGCAAACGCGAAATAGCAGCCCTCGATTAAGACGTCCGCCAGCAGTTCGGTATAAAGGGCGCCGCCCTTCTGGGCGGTGTTGTCGAGGAACGCACAATTTTTGACATGCAGTGAAAGCTCGTTGTCGTCGTCTGCCGAGACGGTGTGGATGGCCCCGCCGCTCTGGTGGGCGAAGTTGTCCGTGAATGTGCAGTTGCGGATGGTCGTGCCGACCTCGCTGTTGTACATGCCCCCGCCACGGCTGTCGGCGCCGAAACCGTCAGCCTGGCCGCCGATGACGATGAATCCGTCGAGGGTCGCGTTGTCGGCTCCCTTGACGACGTGTAAAGCGTTGTCGCTGCGGTTTGTGAAGCCGGCGCCGTCGTTTAATTGCAGGTCGCCCGTAAGCACACTGGCGTGCTGCTGGAAATCTCGCTCGCTGAAGTCGCCGCCGCCATTTGGAAAGCCGCCGTACATAGCCGCACCGGCTACAAGCTGAAAAGTCGCCTGGCGATCGCCGGTTATGCTGGATCCGCCCTGGTCAGGCCTGTAAACGCCTCCTGCCACGCAGATGTTGGTGCCCGTGCCCGCTTCCACCAGTGCATCCTGCAGGAACATGAAGGCGTTCTGCCAACTCGAACCGTCGTTTGCGCCGTCGGCGGTCGGATCCACGTAAATAGCCCCCAGGCGCGCCGCCGCGAAATTCTGCGGAAGGTCATTGACGACATTGTCAACGGTTCTTGACGCGGGTGTGAATGCGTAGTGCTGCTTCTGCGGGGTAATCACTCCGGACCATTCACATTCCACCTGGGCCTCGTAATAGCCTTGGAAATTCGTCGTGACAACCGGGCCATCCTGACCGATCTGCACCATTACCCCCGCGACGGGCTTGCCGCTGGGCAGGAGGATGTGCCCGCTGATGCGGGGCGGCTTCGCAGTCGCGGTGTAGTTCTGGCTGGTCTGGTTGTTCAAGACATTGGTGTAGGTCTTTGAGGCCGGTGTGAAGGCATAACACTGGGCGGACGGCATTACTAATGCCGAAAAGCCGTGATCCACGGTTGCTGTGTAGAAGCCTTGTGCGTTGGTGGTCGGGTTTTGCGGCAGGCCAAACAGGGTGACGCCGGAGACGCCCTGGCCGGCGGCGGTTCGGACGTAGCCGGAAATCGTTGCCTCAGGCAGGATGCCGCTGTTGACGGTTATCCTGTAACCGTGCATTTTGATGTTGTCAGCGGGGTTTGTGTCGTCCGGGGCGCCCGATCCGCGTTCGATTTCCATGAAAACGTAGTACTCTCCGTTGGCCGGGAGCACCCAGCCGTTGGCGGGGGCGGGCAGTGTGACAGTCTCGGTCATAAGAAACGTGTTTGCGCCGAGTTGCTTTTCTCTGGTCAGCAGGAGGAAGTCGGTTGTGCGACTGAAAACGTCATCGCGTGAGAGGTATACTTTGATTTTGAAATAGCAGGTCTGATAGTAGGCGGGGATGTGTTCTGCGTAGTATGTGAAAGTATAAGTGCTGCCAGAGCCGGAGCTTACGAGCGTGCTCGGGGAGATCCAGTTGAAGTTGTGCAGGGTCATGTTGTAGGTCTGGGCGGGCGCGTGGCGTGCGGCCAGCAGTGTTACGATGATGGCGGCAACGCATTCTTTTCTCATGATCCCTCCGGTATTCCAAAAGCTCTATTATAGTGTTCTTGAATCCGCAGGTAAAGGGAAACGCGGGCGGATTTGCGGCCGGCGGTGAAATATGTGCGTTTTCAGTACTGAGAATGGGGTTGCAGCCCCGGCGGCGGGGGGTATAATGCGTTGGAAAAATGTTTGTCAGGAGGGCAAGATGGCGGTTCTGGTTGGCATTGATGAGGCGGGTTACGGGCCTTTGTTGGGGCCTTTGGTGGTATCGTCGGCGGCGTTTTCGATGCCTGAGGAGCTGCTTCGGGCGGACCACTGGAAGGTGCTGTCTCGGGCGGTGGGTCGAGAGAAGAAGAGCCTTGCTGGTCGGATCTTAATTACTGACAGCAAAAAGGCTTACAATAGGTCTGCGGGTTTGGATAATCTGCGGCGGACGGTTCTGGCGAGCGTTCTGGCGATGGATCGGTGCGGGGGATTGGCTCGGACGGCGGGGGAG
>JAWLHD010000194.1:0-7394 GCA_041690555.1 Anaerohalosphaeraceae bacterium | reverse complement strand
GACGGCCCCGACGGCGAACACCTGCCCGACCGTCTGGCGACCGAGACATGCCGCTTCATCGACGCCAACAAGGACAAGCCTTTTCTGGCCTACCTGTCGTTCTACAGCGTACACACGCCGCTGATGTCCCGCGAGGACCTGAAGCGCAAGTACGAGCACAAGGCAAAAACTATCGTTCATGACGGCCCTCGCTTCATACCCGAAGGCCAGCGCGAGGCCAGACAGGTCCAGGACCACGCTGTCTACGCGGGCATGGTCGAGGCGATGGACCTGGCTGTCGGCAAAGTCCTCGCGCAGCTCGACAAGTCCGGCCTTGCCGACAACACCGCCGTCATTTTCATGTCAGACAACGGCGGCCTCTCCACCTCTGAAGGTTCCCCCACCTCCAATGTCCCGCTGCGCGCCGGCAAGGGCTGGCTCTACGAAGGCGGCATCCGAGAACCGATGATCGTCAAATGGCCCGGAGTCGTCAAACGCGGAGTCGTCTCAGATGCCATCGTAACCAGTACCGACTTCTATCCGACGATGCTGGAGATGGCAAACATACCGCCAAGACCGAGTCAGCACTTAGACGGCTGCAGTTTTACCGCCGCTCTCAAACAGCAGGCCTTTGATCGCGGTCCCATATTCTGGCACTACCCGCACTACGGCAACCAGGGCGGCTCGCCGGGCGGCGCCGTACGTCTGGCGGATTGGAAACTCATCGAGTTCTACGAAGACGGCCGCGTCGAGCTCTATAATCTCAAGAACGACATTTCCGAGAAGAACAACCTGGCTGCTGAAATGCCCCAAAAGGTAAACCAGCTTCGTAAGATGCTCGGCGACTGGCGAAAGCAGGTGGACGCCAAAATGCCCCGCCCTAACCCCAACCGCAGAGGCAGCCCGGCATAGCTGTTCATTAAGGAAATAAACAGGTCGGCGCAGGCCAGTAGTTGGCCGCGGCACAACTGCACCATTGACGACCACACAACACCCAACTATCATAATGCCTGCCCGACGGCGGTGGATAGGCGCAAGGGCGACGGATAAATTGGTTGCGCTGGAATAAGTTTGCACGATAATATTGTATATGTCGATACGGATCGGGAACTGACATCGCTGATAGAGCGGATGGCTGCGGCACAGCGCCTGGCTATAGACGTCGAGGCCGATAGTTTCCACCATTACTTTGAGAAGGTCTGTCTGATTCAGGTGGCGGTCAATGGCGACGTTTACCTGGTCGACCCCCTGGCCGGCCTCGATCTGTCGCAGTTCACCAATGTCCTTGCCGGCAGGACACTCATATTCCACGACGGTGGCTACGATCTTCGAATGCTGCGGCAGTCGCTGGGATTCGAACCGCGGCAGCCGGTATTCGACACAATGCTGGCTGCCCAACTCCTTGGCTGTCGTGAGTTCGGTCTTTCGGCGATGCTCAAGCGGTTCTTCAACGTGGAAATGGCCAAAACGCACCAAAAGGCCAACTGGTCCCGCCGGCCGCTCGACACCAAACTCCTCAGCTATGCCGGCGACGACGTCCGGTATCTGCACAGGCTCGCCGATGCACTTGAGACCGAATTATCTCGCCTGGATCGGCTCTCATGGCATCAAGAAACCTGCTGGGCAATGGTACGGGCGGCACAGGCTGAGAAGGCGGCGCCGAACGACGATCGCCAGTGGCGGATAAAAGGTACTCGCCTTCTGAATCGGCGGCAGCTTGCGTTTGTTCGGCGGTTGTGGTATTGGCGGCAGAGCGAAGCGCAGACGGCTGACCTCCCCCCGTTCAAGATCATCGGCAACTTACAACTCCTTGAGCTTGCGCTGTGGGTTGAGAAGCATCAGAAATCGCCGCTTAAGCGGGGTCCTCGTCTGCCTCGTCATTTCGTCGGAGATCGCCTTGAGCGGCTGCATGCTGCGATTGCCGAGGCTGCGGCACTTCCGCAGACAGAATGGCCCGAGGCCTTGAAGCCCTCGCTGAACCACGCGCCCAGTGCAGAGTTTCGCGGGACAGTCGAAACCCTCAAGGACGAGTGCCGCCTGAAAGCCAATGAACTCGGCATAGAGCCTTTTGTTCTGGCGCCGCGGGCGATGCTCGCGTGTATTGCCCAACACAAACCCGGCGATGTCAAACAACTCATTGACAAAACCGGAGCCATGCCTTGGCAGGCGAACCTGCTGACGCCTATAGTGCGCCGCGTCCTTAGTCCTTGAGTCCGCCGTTTCTTCGTCTGGGCTGTACCGTTTGTTTAGATTTCTTTTCCTGAGCTGCGCTCGTCTTCAGATGGCGATTGACGAGTATCACGCACGAACATGGACCTGGCCGTGAAGGCTAACTGCCTGCAGACACTTCTGCAGACCCGCGCCAGCGTGAATTCCAGCGGTGTCTGCTGTGCAAATTGAAAGTCGCTGCACCGGCTTCCGCGATAATCGTCGCCAACGACTTTGATACGAGCCGTGTCAGAGCAGCCGAAACCTAAATCGCGGGCAGTACGGATTATCGGCAACTGTTCGGGCGGCAGATTGATAATGTCGCAGCAGATCATCTCGCAGGCAACAGGGTCTGCACCGCCGATCAGATAGCCCAAAGGCCTTGCATGACCGTTGATGGGACCTTGACCCTGCATGGCCACGACACCGTCGATTATCGAGTAAGCGGGCGCAACGAGTTTGTATATCTCGATGATCATCGTGCAAAAATCTTTGACAGACCTGCCGCGGGCCCAATGCCAGAAAGCCTTGCGTTTGCCGCAAACGCATCCGAACATGTTCTTTACTGCGAAGCTGGCGCCTAACTGCTGGTGAGCCTTGAACTTCGGAAGGTTGATGATCTTGTCGGCCTCCATTGCTACGCGACTGATACTCACCAGGGAGCCGTCTATGCGGACTCGTCTCGGGCGGTCGAGCTGCCTGACGGGTATACCGAGCCTGCGCAGCGGTTCATCCAGTTCCAGCGATCTCAGGCAGGCGCCTATACCGCCCCATGCCGGTGAGTCGCCGATGAAAGGTTTCGCGCCGAAATCCTTGAGAATCGCCGCGACCGCCACAATGACGGCAGGGTCGGTCTGAGCGGCCGAGGCTCGGGGACGCGGCACAATGAAGTTGGGTTTGACAAGCACGTTATCGCCGCGGGCGACAAATCTCTTGAGACCTCCGGCAAGGTCGAACTGCCGGGCCACCGCTTCGGCAACCTTGTCGGGACGATAATCGGTGAGCCTCGTAACGATCACCGAGACGTCGCGACGTGTTTGCGCGGCGCCTGCGTTCAATCCTCGATCCTCGCACACAGTATTACGAACAAACGCATGGTGTTGGGACGTTCGGCCGGGTAGAACAGAAGCCGATTGAGCGTAAGAGGCGCTATTGCACTGCCGTCGGGACCCGTCGGTTCGCCTGCTGAACCCAGGAGTATGTAATCACCGGGACTCATGCGAAGCGAGAAGCCGCTGTCGGAAAAAGGGGCAAAGTCGCGAACGTGTGCAAGGTGCGTAAGGAAGCTCTGTGTGCCGATCTTGTACGCGGGCATAATCTCGACCTGGGCCACTCCGCGAATGGTCTGCATCGGGCGTGCCTTAAGCATCCACGTGAACCGACCAACCGCGAACGTATCCCGTTTCACCCGCCCGTCGCCCCCGATCCACGCCACGTCCTGTGTGCTGCTGAGCATACTCGTGGATATATCGTCGCCGGCTGCCTCATAGACGACCACGTTGCGAGTTGCCGTCTTGCGGGCAATGAGTTTGTCCAGTTCAGCCGACAGTGCAGGCCATTCCTGCTGTGTGCCGAAACCCGCAAGAAAGCCATTGGCGTCGAACGCATCCCGGTCGGCGAACTGAATCTGCCGTTTGCTCATATTTCTGAATACTGAGCCCAGATGATCGAGTTGGTCGGCGGGTAAATCAAACGTGAACATCCTGAAAAATATCTGCGGAGGCACCGCTTCCCCAGACCCTGCGGCAAGATCGCCCAGTTTGATGCCTTCAATGGGCACCTGGTCCGCACCATGCGGGGGGTCCTGGCAGCCGCCCGGACCAATAGCGCATAAGAGCAGAACGAAAAAGCAGATGCGGTTCATGGACTACATGATAATCAAACATTAACCCCCCGTCAATCCCCTTGCTGTACAAGGATTGCACTTGAAGATACGCCGGTGTTTGAGGTCAAACGCGCAGTTTGGGCGACTGGCAGAACTCCAAAGCCACTCTTCGCGAAAACGTCGGCCTGCTCTCAACGTCAATATTCGCCCTTACAACCCTTGCGTAGGTGTCGAATCGGCCGCCAAGGTCCAGCAGACCCTCGGTTGGCGGGACCGACATTTCCACGCTCAGCAGTTCGCCTTCGTTCAACTGAGCGCTGTTGACTTCCAGCAACATGCCGCTTGGGCTTACGTTCACCGTGCTGCCTGTACAAATGCCCGCGCCTTGACCTACCCTTTGACATACAACGTCGAGTTTGAGCGGCAAACGCGGGTGGGTGCGCCTGTTCTTCTCCTCTATCATAAGCTTCCCTGCCCATCTAAAAACAATAGATACACTCTCCAACCACGACCTGCTGCAAAGACAGCAAAGTCTGTACCACAAACGCCAACTCAAAAACAAACCATTTAATCATTTGTAAATGGCTTCTTGCAAACAGCTTATGACACTCCTGTGCAGGCGTATGTCTACCCCTATACCGAATCTTCGGCTGGAAGAGGCAAAAATGTTTAATAATATCAACATCGAAAGCTATCCCAGCCCCTCGAGCACGTCAGATTGTCCGTACAGCCAAGTTATGCACATGAACGAGTTCTGGTTAATCGCCTTTGGAGCAACATCTTATCCGCGATTACAGTGCAGGAGTCCACATTCGAAACAGTCAACCTGCATGTTTCTTTTTTGCAACGTGCATATTGACATTTGGGCCTGAATGTGGTCTAATTGCCTCAATGTCAGGAGAAGTTGAACCAAAAAACGAGTTAAGTTCCAATGCAAACAATCGGGATGGTATTAGTGCCTGTTTTTTTGGGGGACTTGCCGAGTCGATTATCTCTTCGCTTCCTGTCGGCATAATTGTATACGACCGCGATCTGCGAGTCTGCGGGGCTAATGCAGAAGCTCGCAGGGTGATTGTTCTCGACGACCGTGTAGATTCGTCACTGGCGACTGGAACCGATGAACGCCTTTGGGGCGACTGGCGAGAGTTTCTGCTTGCTGCAATTGTCGGTGGAAAGCGTGGCGAATTCAATCGTGTCAAATACCTGTCCGGCGGCAGGCAGCGCCTGCTGCACATTGTGTGCATACCCGTCAAGGACCAAGGGGACTCGGTTGCAGGCGGCGCGGTCGTAATCGAGGATGTAACGGAGAAAGCTGAAACTGAGCATCAGTTAGCTCACGCCGAGCGGCTGGCCGCGATCGGCAAGGTCGCGGGGCGCGTTGCCCACGAACTGAACAACCCGATGGACGGCATACTTCGGTACATCAACCTGGCGTCAAGGATCATCGAGCAGGGCAATTACGATAAGGCCAGGGAGTATCTTCAGCACAGCCGCGACGGCCTGATGCGGATGATGCAGATACTGGGCGAACTTCTGGAATTTTCGCGGGTCACATATTCGGCGTTCGACTACGCTACGGTAGACAAGATCGCGGCCGATGCCGTCAGATCGCTGGAGTCCAGGGCCGAGGGGGTGAACATTCGCATCATTCGCGATTGTCCGCACACGATCGGACCGATAAAGGTCATGAGCCTTTTTCAGGTCTTCTGCAATCTCATCAAGAACGCCATCGACGCGATGGAGGGGCACGGCGAACTGATAATCACGATAAGCGGCAGCAATAACATGCTCTCAGTAGAGTTTCGAGACACGGGCTGCGGGTTTGCTCCTGAGGACACCGAACGCATTTTCGAGCCGTTCTACACCACAAAAGGCGCGGGCAAGGGCACAGGGTTGGGACTGTCAATTTGCAAGGACATTATCGAGAAATACGGAGGGCGGATCATTGCCGACAACGCACCCGAAGGAGGCGGGATCTTTACGGTGTATCTGCCCCTGACGGATGCTGTAGTAAGTAAACGAAAGTAAAGGCGGCACATGAACAAAGCCAGAATACTGGTAGTTGACGACGACAGAATAATACTTGACTCACTATGTGAGTTCCTGAAACTGGAGGGCTACGCCGCTACCGGCGCAGGTACGATCACGCAGGCAATGACCGAGCTGCAGCGGCGCCCGTTTTCGCTGGTGGTGACGGACGTCAACATGCCCGACGGCGACGGCTTCGAACTGCTTTCGGCCATTCGGAAGAACCACCCTCAAACGGTAACAATTGTCATCACAGGCTACGGTACCATCGAAAGTGCCGTCGAGGCGATAAAGATGGGCGCCTATGACTACCTGACCAAACCTATCATCGACGACGATCTGCGGCTCAGCGTCGAGCGGGCCTTGCGACAGCAGTCGCTTATAAGCGAAAACGCCGTGCTACGGGGGCAATTGCACGACAAGTACAGTCTGGAGAACGTAATCAGCCACGACTACAAAATGTCGCGCATATTCGATCTGGTCGAGGCTGTGGCCGACAGCAAAACGACAATACTCATGACCGGACCGTCGGGAACGGGCAAGAGCATGCTGGCCCGGGCGGTGCACTACCGATCCTGGCGCAGGGACGAACCGTTTGTAGAGGTTAGTTGCGGCGCACTGCCGGAAACGCTACTTGAAAGCGAGCTTTTCGGGCACGTCAAAGGCGCCTTTACAGGTGCAGTCCGAGACAAAGAGGGCAAGTTCCTCGCCGCCGACAAGGGCACGATCTTTCTCGATGAGATCGCCAGCGCCTCGCCCGCCATGCAGGTCAAACTGCTGCGCGTCCTGCAGGACCGCCAGTTCGAAGCCGTCGGCTCCAATCGCACTATCACGGTCGATACGCGCGTCATCCTGGCCTCCAACACCGACCTTGCCGAAGAAGTCCGGGCAGGACGATTCCGCGAAGACCTGTACTACCGGATCAACGTGGTGACGGTTAATATTCCGCCGCTTGCCGAACGTGTAGGCGATGTGCCGCTATTGAGTGAGCATTTCCTCAAGCACTTCGGTTTGGCGCACGCGCGACGCAAATCCGGCATCAGCCAGGAGGCGATGGAATGCTTGCAGCAATACCCCTGGCCGGGCAATGTTCGCGAGTTGGAAAACGTTATGGAGCGCGCGGTGCTACTCAGCAAGGGGCCGGAGATCGGCATAGAAGATCTGCCGCCCGCCGTCCTCACTCAGCAGGCCGCCCGAACCCAGGGCTACGCAGGCCGAAGTCTCAAGGACGCCCTTGCCGAGCCGGAAAGAAATATCATCCGCGCGGCGCTTGAACAAAACAACTGGAATCGACAGGATACCGCCAAAGCCCTGGACATCAACCGCACCACACTGTACAAAAAAATGAAACGAC
>JAWLHD010000193.1:0-7431 GCA_041690555.1 Anaerohalosphaeraceae bacterium | reverse complement strand
CTCATTATAATCCCCCACCCCTAACAGCCGCTCGCAGCACTCCTGCCCATAACACTTAATATCTGCTAAGAACACGTCCACCAGTCCCCGCAGCGCCCTGTCCACCACCGGATTGTAGTACATGTTCGAATTCCACACCACCGAAGCCCCGCATTCAACCTCCGCCAGCAGCCGCAATATCCCCGCCGCGCTGACCGCCGGCTCACCCCCAAGAATATTCAGCGTCCGCGCCCCGGCCGACCGCCGCCGCCCGATTGCCGCCAGCACTTCCTGCGCCGACAAGCCCTCGCTATCCTCCGGCGATTCGTTCCACTCCGCGACCGTGCAGTACTCGCACCGCAAATTGCACCCCGCAAAATACACCTGGTGCGACGGCACCAGTTCCCGCTCCTCCCCGAAATGCAGCACTTCGCGAAAGCACCGCGCCTCGGCGCCCAGCCCGCAAAACCCCCGCTCTCCCGCAACCCGATCCGCCCCGCACTCCCGCGGACAAAGCCGACAACGGCGCAAACCCTCCCGCATCTCCTCCGCACGCTCCCTCGCCTCCCGATGTGCCTCAGGCTTCATCAGTCAATATCCACAAATCCGCCCCCGCCGCCCATGCGCTTGCCCCCGCCGCCGCTCCGAGGCCGACTCGCCATCCAGCGAACCTTCACATAAATATAAGCCACAAGTGCTCCCCCAACCCAGACCACCGTGACCGGCTGCGGAATACTCAACACCAGACCCACCCCGATCAGAATCAGCGCTATATGCTGACCCTCCACTGTAAAAAACCACGCAAAAAACCGCACCCCCTTGTACATTATCCCGAACACCGCAATCAGCCCGTAGCAGCACACGCTGACTCCCCCCCCGATGTATGCACGCCCCAACGCCATCGAAACCAGCACCCAGACCACCCCGCTAATCACGCTCACCACCAGCCACAAAGCCGCATACCCCCGTGTGCCCCACTGTCGCTCAACCGCGCTGCCAGCAAAAAGAATCACCCAGAGCCCGAACACAAGATTCCACGGCCAACCCTCCACGAACGGATAAGTTGCCAATTGCCAAACCTTGCCTGTCAGAATACCCGGAGCGCTTAGCGCAAGGTACTTCATCGAAAACGCCTCCGCGTAATGAGACAGCGCAAAACCGATGACTAACAGTGCCAGTGAGACTATTACCCCGGGAGTGAAAAGCTTCGAGGGCGAAGGCAGCTCAATCTGCATTCGATGCTGAAAATCTGACATGCTTCAGACTCCTTACCGCAAACAACAACTCCGTTCCGGCCAACAGCCCAAACAAGTATAGCTTTCCTGATCGAATGAGTCAAGAAGAAAACCGCACACTTCGGTGGCAAGGGCATCCTGCCCGTGTTTAAAGCCAGGGCATGCCTTGCTCCCGACGCGCGAGGTCGCCCCCCTCCCGAAATGCACTTGCCGCAGCCGCCCGGCCTACTTCAAAACAACCTTCTCGATTTTGAAGTAGCCAAGCGTATTCACCATCGAAAAGAAGTCCGCTGGATCACCGTTGCCGGTAGCCAGCAGAATATGCCCAACCCCGTATCCGTTGGGTGCCCGAGTCGCATCAAGACTCACCCATTTGTCGCCCACGTATGCCTGCGTCCACGCGTGCCCCCCAAACACGTTCTTGCGCCCCAGAAGCTCTTCCACGTACACCAGCCCGAACGCCACCCGCGCCGGAATCCCCACCGCTCGGCACATCGCCGCCGCCAATACCGCGTGCTCCGTGCAGTCTCCCTGCCTGCTCACCGCCACCTCCGCCGCTGACGCGTACCCCACCGAAAGATCCTTGCTGCTGATGTAACCCGCAACGAATGACTCGATCTTCCGAACCGCCTCCGCCGCATCCTTGCTGTCTCCGACCGCCGCCCGCGCAAGCTCCGCCACCTTCGCGTTGTCGCTCTCGAGATACTGCGTCGGCCGCATCGCCTCCAGAACCTTCGCATCGCTCCCGCTGTAAGGAAACGCAACACCAGAGCCCGCCGACACCGGCGAAACCTCCAGCACAACCTTGCCGTTTGAACCCTTCACGACCTGACTGTCATCCGACGAAATGCTAAGCTTTGCGCCGTTCGCCGGAACAAGCGTATACTGCGCCCACTTCTTCGACCGAACGTCCTTCAGTTCCGTCGGACTGTCCACCAACAGCTTATCCAGAAAATCCACCACGTCGTTGTCGCTCATCGCAAACTGTTTGTCGCACGCGACGATCTCCATGTTCATCCCCATCGTCGGCACCTGCGTCTTCATCGCACGAAAAGAATCGTTCACATAGCTCGTGCTCGTCATCGCCCCCGTCGGCATCTGCATCGTAACCTGCACCTTCGCCAGTTTCAGCACTCGCCCGAACAGGTCCACGTCCGACGTTCCCCCCACCTCAACCGCCGCCTTCATCCCCACCAGAATAGACGGACTGAAAACCATCGCCTCGTACTTCGTCCCCTCCTTGAGCCCCTTCTCCTTTTGCAGCAGCCGCAGCCCCTCCGACATCACCGCCCCCTCCGGCCAATCGATCGTCCGCTTCTGCGTTGTCCCCATCGCCTCCATCACCACCTCTGCACGCCCGTCGACAACCTTGCCCGTCGTCTTCTGACCCATCCCGCTGATATTCTGCTCAACCTCGAAACCCAGCGGCCTGCCCCCTGTCGTCTCGATGCTCTTCTCAACCGTCTGAACCGTCAGCGACACTGCCCCTCGCGATAGCGACATCGTCATGTCTTCGGTCGTGGTGACAACCCCGTCGGCAACCGAACGCGTCTGAACTACGTGCCCGATCTTCTTGCCGTCAACCAGAATGGCATAGTATTCCAGATCAGAACTCTCGCCAAAAACCGCCGCCGAACCCAAAACAAATATAACCAGAGCCGTCAATGTCTTCATTGTGCCGTCCAAAGCAAAGAACCCCCGTTTTCCAACCTCATACGCGAGAATCTGCATAGTATACTCACCAACCGCCCCAAAGTCAAAAGCCGACTGCCCGCACAAAAAAAAACCGCCGCAGGCGGCATGTCCTGCGGCGGCTTATTTCTGCGGTACGTAAATCCTTACTTCGGCTGCGGTTGCGGCTGCGGCCTGATCACCGCCCTGTCCGCCGCCTTGTCCATCCGGGCCTTCTCTTCCGCCGACCACTCAATCTTCGCCTCGTTCTTCAATTGCTCCCGAAGCGTCATCCAGAACCGACCCTTCTTCTGATTCGTTAACTCCAGTTTAATGCGGTCCTTAACATCATCAAAACTCTCCGTCTTGGCCGGAATCTTCTCAGAAAGCTTAATTATATGGTAACCGTACTGAGTCTCAACCAGATCGCTTATCTGACCCACTTCCAGCGAAAAAGCCGTATCTTCAAATGGCTTCACCATTCGCCCCCGCGCAAATACGTATTCCCCGCCCTTGGCCTTCGACCCCGGATCCTCGCTGTGCTCCATGGCCAGATGTGCAAAATCTTCACCCGCCCGAGCCTTGGCAAGGATTTCCTCGGCCTTCTTCTTCGCCTCCGCCTTGCCCGCCTCGTCCATGTTTTCGGTCTTGATCAGGATATGACTGGCGCGAACCTGCTCCGGATTGCCGAAACGGTCGACATTCTCATCGTAAAACTGCTTGACCTCTTCATCGGTCGGCGATGTCGACTCGCCCGCGGCCGTCATCTGGGCGTCCAGCAGTTTCTCGATTCCAAGATTCCGCTTGAGCTGGCCACGAAATGCCTCCATCGTCACGCCGTTCTTGGACAGCTCTTCCTGAATGGTCTCCAGCGTGATGGAGTTCTGAGCCATGATCTCATTGATACGTCCGTCAACGTCCTTTTCACCCACCTCCACTTTTTCTGTCTTGAGCTTCTCGTCCACCAGTTGCTCCAGGACCAGACCGTCGATCACATCTTTACGCATCCGGTCGCGAAGACTCTGAATCGTCTCCGGCGGCAGATTCGCCACCCCAGCGCCCATCGCACCCAACTGCATCTTCATCGCGTCGTTAAGACGCTCTTCAACCACGCTGTTCTTGAGTGCCTTGCCGTTGATCGTTGCAACAACCTTATTACCGTCCTGTGCCGCCGACCCGACCGCCGGCGCCGCCGGACGCGCAGCCGGACCGCCAACGGGCTTGCTGACAGGCTGCTGAACAGACGCCTCCACCGGTTTACTCGCCGGCTTGGCCGCCGGCTTGACCGACTGCAGCGCCTTCTCCGATTCCTGTGTGCTCGCGTCCTTCTTCCCCATACCAAAAATCGCTGTCGCACAGAACACAACGCTCAGTGCTGCAATTAATAACGACTTCATGTGCTTTTCCTCTCGTAAAATTCATAACAACAACAAGTTACGTGCCAAAGACAAACCAGCTATTATCACCCCCCCAACAACACGTGTCAAGCCAACTTCTAATTCTGTCGGCTTTTATTTCACCCCCGGCAAGGCAATTCATACACGCAAAGCCGTAGTAAAGTGCGGACAATTAGCCGACTTTTGCTCAAATACCTGCACCTGCCGCACAAAAACCCCCGCCCGCTGTAAAGTTCTGGCCATTTAGACCGTTCGCGTTAAAATATGAGGATCGGTTGTAGACGGTATCTCGAAGCCTTTTTGAGGGCGCCGGCGGAAATATTGCCACGGCCTGCCTCTTTATCGGTCGAAATATGACGATGCAAGAAATTGGATCGAGTCCTGAATCCAACCCGGCCGATCCTTAAACACGGCAAGAGAAGAACGTTATATATGAAAATCGCTTACGAAAGTCGCAGAGTTGAGCGTTTTATCGTCGGTTTAACGCTGCTGACCGCTGTCACTACGGCGGCAACATTCGTCCTCCTGTACGGCTTCGAAGAGGTCAAGTTCTTCGCCGTGCGCACCCTCCACATCATCCAAATAGCCGCATTCCTGTTGTTCCTCTTCGAAAAAGTCGTCCGCTTTGTAAACAGCCGCTCCAAAAAAGAGTTTTTCTTCGCCAATTGGTTCGAAATACCGCTGCTGCTGGCGCTGATGGTATTCGTCTTCGGCGCAGAACACTGGTTCATTGAACCGCCCACGGCAATCATGGGAGCACTCGGCATCTACCTCGTCGTGCAGGTAATCATTAAAACCTGCCGAAACTGCGTCCAGTTCGCCGCATCAGGAAGCAATGCAACGTTTGCCCTCATCTCCGTCTTCGTCATCCTCATCCTCACCGGCACCGGAATGCTCATGCTGCCCCGTTCCCACAACCTCCCGCACATGAGTTTTGTAGACGCACTCTTCACAAGCACCAGCGCCACTTGCGTGACAGGCCTCGTCGTGCACGACACCGGCGCCGACTTCACCATGATGGGGCAGATCGTCATCCTCGGCCTCATCCAGCTCGGCGGCCTCGGAATCGTAATCTTCGGTGCTGTCATCGCGCTGCTGCTCGGCCAGGCGCTCTCCGTCCGCGAAGCCGTCGCCATGCGCGATCTCCTCAGTTCCCAGACCCTCGGACGAATCTCTCAGATGATCGCCTTCATCTTCACCTTCACCATCTTCGTGGAAGCCCTGGGCGCCGTTAGCCTGCTCAGCATGTGGGACGACGTCCCCGGTGCCGTCCAATCCGGACCCGACCTCTGGTTCCAGAGCATATTCCATTCGATCAGTGCTTTCTGCAACGCCGGCTTCAGCCTCTTCGACACCAGCCTCATCCGCTACCGTGACAGCCTCGGCGTCTACACCGTCATTGCGCCCCTCATTATACTCGGCGGCCTCGGATTCGGTGTGCTTTACAATCTCGTGCAGGTATTCTGGGACCGCACTAAACGCTTCTTCCGCAAGAGAATACAAACCGAAGAACTCTTCACCAGCCCGCCCGTCCGAGTCCGCCTCCAAACCAAAATAGTCCTGTCAATGAGCTTCATCCTCATAATCGCCGGCGCACTGGCAATCATGACCCTCGAACACTATTCGCCAAAACCAGACCACGACAGTCGCTTCAAAATCGCCCTCTTTCAGTCCATAACCGCGCGCACAGCCGGTTTCAACACCGTCGATATCGCAAGACTCTCCGATGCCGCCAAACTGCTCCTTATGGCATTGATGTTCGTGGGCGGCTCGCCGGGCTCCTCCGCCGGAGGAATCAAAACCGCCACCCTCACCGTGCTGATCATGATCGTCTACGCCACCCTGCGCCGCCGCCCCCAGGTTGAGGTCTTCAGACGCAGGCTAAGCCCCGCCGTCGCCGGACGAGCAATCACCGTAACGATGCTGTTCGTCGCCGTCCTGCTCGGCTCCACCCTCCTGCTCTATATGACCGAACGAAACAGTGGTTTCGGTCTGGTCGATATCATGTTTGAGGCCTCCTCCGCCCTGGGAACCGTCGGACTCAGCACCGGCGTCACCGGCTCTTTGACAACCGCCGGCAAACTCATTATTATCGCGGCCATGCTGATTGGAAGGTTGGGCCCGCTCACCCTCTTGGCCGCAATTACATTCAATCTTAAACCGGGAGTTTACGAGTACCCCAGCGAACCGGTTATCGTAGGATAGATGCTTGACTTCTGCTGCGTCTTGCCCCGAAGGGCGAGCACTTGCGGTATGACGACAAAAAAGGAATTCTGAAATGAGACGATTTGCTGTCATTGGATTGGGCCGGTTCGGACGAAAACTCGCCGTCGCGCTGTCCATGAGCGGTGCCGAGGTCATCGCCATCGATCGCGACCGTCAGGTCGTCGACGAAATGCGCGATCAGGTAAGCCACGCAGTCCGCCTCGACAGCCGCGACCTCGACGCCATGCGCATCCAGGGCGTCGAACGCGTCGACGCGGCAATCGTAGGAATGGGCGAAGGAAGCGAAGCCTTCGAAAGCGCAATCCTAACCGTCGTCCACCTCAAAACGCTCGGAGTCCGCCAGATCGTCGCACGTGCACCAAGCCTCACCGCCGGCGAGGTATTCTCCGCCGTCGGCGCAACG
This sequence comes from Anaerohalosphaeraceae bacterium, assembly GCA_041690555.1. GTDB lineage: Bacteria > Planctomycetota > Phycisphaerae > Sedimentisphaerales > Anaerohalosphaeraceae > JACZKQ01. The sequence continues at coordinate 520 of JAWLHD010000193.1, read as the reverse complement.
GACATCGTCTACCCCGAAGTCGAAACCGCCCAAAGGTGGGCGTTTAAGCTTATCGCACCCCATGTACACGAAAAAATCGACTTCGCACCCGGATACAGCCTCGCACGCATCACCGCACCAGCCTCCTTCGATGGTAAAACCGTTATGGACCTCCAGCTCCGACAAAAATACAACGTAAACCTCATCTCAATCCGCCGCGCTGAGACCGCCGCAAAAACCGGTGAAAACATCATCAATGTCCCAATGCCCAACACCGAAATAAACGCCGGCGATATCCTCATGATCGCCGGCTCCGAAGTCGACCTCGCCCGCCTGCCGCAGGAGTAATATCGGCAGTGAACCCTACAAACCACACGCGGCTCTACATCTCCGACCTCGACGGCACGCTGCTGCGCGATGACGCCGCTCTCTCGCCCTACGCCCGCCGCGCCCTCGCAAGAATCATCAACGCCGGAGTCAACTTCACCATCGCCAGCGCAAGAAGCATCAATTCGCTCCGCCCCATCCTCGGCGACCTGCC
>JAWLHD010000192.1:0-7454 GCA_041690555.1 Anaerohalosphaeraceae bacterium | reverse complement strand
ATACCAGACATCGCGGCCGGCCTTCATATCGCAAGGTTCGCCGTCTACTTTGACGACAACCACGCTTTCGATGGACGGACAATCCTTCAGGGCTTCATCGGCAATGTTCTTGAGATGTATGTGCTTGCCGGCACGCATCGACACATTCGAGGTGATGAGCATCTTGCAGTTGCTGTCGTTTACCCTGCCTTTGATGGCGTCGGCGCTGAAACCGCCGAATATGATGGAATGAATTGCACCAATGCGGGTGCAGCTCAGCATTACAATGGCAAGCTCCGGCACCATCGGCATGTAGATGGCGACTCGGTCGCCTTTCTTGATTCCTTTGGACTTCATCACGTTTGCGAACTTGCAGACTTCTTTGTAGAGTTCTTCGTACGTGTATTTCTTGACTGCGTCTTCGGCCTCTCCCTGCCAGAGAATTGCCGTTTTTTTTGCGATAGGTGTGCCGAGATGCCGGTCCAGGCAGTTGACGGAGACATTCAATTCCCCGTCGGCAAACCACGTGTGCTCTATTTTGCGGGCTTTGGTGTCCCACGTGTATTCGAGGCTCTTGGTGGGCTCCTTGAACCAGGTCAGCGCTTTGGCCTGTTCGAGCCAGAAGCCGTCCGGGTCATTGATGGAGCGGTCCCACATCTGCTGATACTGTTCTTCGCTGCTGATGTAAGCATTGGACTGAATGTTTGCAGGCGGCGGGAAGGTGCGCGCCTCGGTCATGTACGACTCCATGCCTTTCTTCTGTTCTGCCATTTTGTACACCACTGCCTTTCCAAAAAGGTTAACATTGATGAGATGCCCGTGCTCCTTGCCGCTGAAAAGAGCAAGACCTGCAACTTATTGAAGTTTTCGAGGGTTTTCAATAGAAAAACCGGCTTTCGAAAAACTTCGGGCCACAACAGAACAGAAATGAACATGTCACCCTGCGGAAGGGACCGGTATGAACATTTGTCCTTTGCGGTAGACGCGTTGGGCGGCGTGAACAACAGATTTGTTGAGGTTTCACGTTCTTGACTTGCTCTGACGAAATAGTTAATCTCTGCCGAATAAGCGAGCGAAGCGAATGTTACAGGAGGCCAGTTTGAAAGTTCTTTCAGGTATACAGCCGTCAGGAAAGCTGCATATAGGCAATTATTTCGGTGCAATGCGTCAACATTTGCAGTTGCAGGCCGACAATGAAGGTTTTTACTTCATTGCCGATTATCATGCGCTTACCAGCAACCCGGATCCTGCTGAGTTGCGGCAGCGATGCCTGGATGTCGTGATGGATTATATCGCCCTTGGCCTTGACACCGGCAAGACCGTTTTCTGGCGGCAGTCGGATGTGCCCGAAGTGACGGAACTGGCCTGGATACTGTCGTGTCTTACGCCCATGGGGCTTCTGCAGCGGTGCACCAGCTACAAAGACAAGGTCGCACAGGGTCTTGCGCCCAATCATGGGCTTTTTGCGTATCCGGTCCTTCAGGCGGCGGACATTCTGATCTTTGACAGTAATCTCGTTCCGGTCGGCGCCGACCAGAAGCAGCATATCGAGGTGACGCGTGATATCGCGATAAGGTTCAACAACACCTACGGTGAGGTCTTCGTAGTACCACAGGAGCATATCCTGGATTCGGTTGCCGTTGTTCCGGGGATCGACGGCCGCAAGATGAGCAAGAGCTACGAGAATACTATCGAAATATTCGAGCCGGAAAACAGTATCAAGAAGAAGGTCATGCGGATTGTCACCGATTCGACTCCGGTAGAAGATCCGAAGGATCCCTGCCGCTGCAACATTTTCGCGATGCTCAAGCTTGTGGCATCGCCCGAAGAGATATCCGAATGGGAGCGGCGGTATCGTGAGGGAGGCACCGGTTACGGGGCGGTCAAGAAGCGGCTTGTGGAACTGCTCCATGAGTATTTCCGGCCGTATCGCCAGAAGCGCACCGAGCTCGAAAACAATATAGATTTTGTACGGGGCGTACTGGCGGACGGCGCCTGCAAGGCGCGCGCCGTTGCCCGCGCAACACTCGAAAAGGCCCGTCGGGCCGTCGGTCTGGGAGACTGATCATGGAAGACAAACTCGTTACAGTGGCTCAATTCGACAATGCATTTGATGCTGGACTTGCCAAGATGCGACTGGAAAGTGAAGGCATAGAAGCCGTGGTCGTGGGCGCCGATCTTGTGGCGAACATGTACACCATTGACGCCATCAAGGTTCAGTTGCAGGTATTCGAGAAAGACATCGAAAGGGCCGAAGCGGTACTTGCCAGCCCGCCCAGCGTGGAAGATGATTCGGACGATTACGGGGACGGCGATCACCGGGACTCATACGAAGGGGATGAGGACCTTGACGAGGACTTCGGCGACGACGAAGAAGGCGACCTTTGGCAATGAGCGAATACCGCGTAAATCTTGAGATATTCGCTGGTCCGCTTGACCTGCTGCTGTACCTGGTGCGCCGTGACGAAGTCGATATTTACGACATACCGATAGCCCGCATCACTGAGGAGTATCTGCGGCACGTGGAGGTGATCAAGCTTTTTGACATCGATCTTGCGGGCGATTTTCTCGTGATGGCGGCTACGCTGATGGAGATCAAATCGGCAATGTTGCTGCCGCGGACCGAAGCCGAAGCCGAGACCGCCGAAGAGAGCGGCGATCCGCGGATGGAACTCGTGCGTCAGTTGCTTGAATACAAGAAGTTTAAGGACGCCGCCAACCTGCTCGAAAGTGCCGCCGAATGCCGGTCTCAGCGGTTCACTCGTCCGGATTCAATTATCGCGGGACTGAAATCAGATGCTGAACCGGAGCTCGATATCGACCAGGTTAGTATCTGGACGCTGTTAGAGGCATTTGATGAGATAATGAAGGCCACCGGCCGGCTCCACAGTTATGACCATATCAAGGACGACACGCCGATAGATCTGTACCAGATCGAAATTCTGCACCGTCTGCAGCAAGAGGGTCCGATGACGTTGGAGCAGGTGTTCGTGGGGCGAGAGGGGCGACTGGTTCTTGTGGGGTTGTTCCTGGCGATGCTGGAGTTGATTCGCAACCAACTCATCTGGGCCGAGCAGCCGGAACAGGCTGGACCGATCTACCTGCGTCCCCTAACCGATGAGCCTGCGGAGGAAGCGGTCCAGAAAGCCATCTACGCCGCCGCTGATGAGCATGTGACGGAGCACTCAAGCGAGGCAACGTTTGAGGATTCGGAGCTTTTCGAGTACGGCGAGAGTGAACCGCCGGATGAAGTAGATGACGGTTTTGGCGATTTGACGGTGGACGGTTCAGTGAAGCCTATCGGCGACATACCGACTTTTGAGCAGTTCAAAGAGCTCGAAGCAGACCAGGGAGCCAACGAGAAAGTTGGCGGAGTTTCCGGTGAAGGAAGGCGTCTGATTTCGGATGCTATTCCGATTCGGGAGGTACCGGCAGAACGTGTGTCAGGTCCATATCCAGCCGCGCCAGATCCGTCGACCGGCTGTGCGGATGGTGGTGCCGGAAGAGAGCGTCCTTGAGCTGTTTGCAGGTTTGCTGCAAGCCTCAAGACCGTGGCAAAATCCAAGGCGTCTATCCGGATTAATCCTTGCCATTTTATGTTTGACATCGCTGTGGGGCGGTTTTAGAATTCTGCAAGCATCGCCAAAGGACGGATGCGGCATAAGGGATCTAAATGAAAGGGCTTTGTCATGGCCGGCAACGTAATTGAACTGACGGACGCGGATTTTGACGCGACGGTTGCTAATGCGGATGTGCCCGTGCTGGTTGACTTCTGGGCGCCTTGGTGCGGTCCATGCAAGATGATCGCGCCTGTCATCACAGAGATCGCAGACGAGTACGGTGACAAGGCGAAGATCTGCAAGCTCAACACAGACGACCACCGGGAAGCAGCCGTGGAATACGGCATCAACGCAATCCCCACGCTGATCCTGTTTAACGAGGGGCAGATGACAAAGAAGTGGACGGGGCTGACTGCCAAGAAGGAGATTACGGCCGAACTTGATCGGCTGCTTGCCCAGTCCGAGGCGTAGACGGGGGTTCTGTCATATATGACGCACATGCTGTGAGGGCATGCGTAGGTTAACGGCCGCTGAGATTAGCGAAGCGGGCTTTTCTGGTTAACAACGGCATTTATCCATCAGGAGGTTACCGGATTGAATTTTGTTCCTACAAGTGTGTTTCTGACCAAGGGGGTGGGTCGGCACAAGTATCGGCTCAAGTCATTCGAAGAGGCGCTGCGGCACGCCGGGGTAGCGCACATCAACCTTGTGCAGGTAAGCTCGATTCTGCCCCCTAAGTGCAAGGTGGTCAGTCGCGATTCGGGTGTTCAGTGCCTGTCTCCCGGGCAGATCGGCTTCTGCGTGATGGCGCGATCCGACACAAACGAGCATGGCCGACTGGTGGCGTCGTCGATAGGTGTGGCCATTCCGAGGGACCGAACAAGTTGGGGCTACTTGAGTGAAGTGCACGGACACGGCATGAACAGCCAGCAGGCCGGCGACATGGCCGAGGACCTTGCCGCCGAGATGTTGGGAACGACCTTCGGCATGGAGGTAGATCCCGACAAGGCATGGTCCGAGAAGGAACAGGCCTATAAATCCAGCGGACTGTTTATTAAAACAACGAACATTACCCAGACAGCCAAGGGGCAAATGGACATGTGGACGACCACGGTGGCCATAGCCATGTTCCTGCTGGAGAACGGCAAGTAGGCGGTCCATCCATGAAGCACCCAAATGGTTACTGCAACCTGCGTGACGCCGCGGACGGCGCCGAGATCGTTATTGTCCCAGTGCCCTATGACGGGACCAGCACGTGGCTCAAAGGTGCGGACAGGGGTCCTGATGCTCTCATTGACGCTTCATGTAACCTGGAACTTTATGACATCGAGACCGACAGCGAGGTTTGGCGGCGCGGCATTCATACCGATCAGGCCGTTGCCGAAGACAGCTCTCCGGAGGCTATGGCGGCGGCGGTGAAGGGCCGTATTGCGGGCTGGCTGAATCGCGGCAAGCTTCCTGTGGTAATCGGGGGCGAGCATTCCGTCAGCATCGGGGCAATGCAGGCGGTCGCTGAGCAATACACAGATGTGACATTTCTGCAACTGGACGCCCACAGCGATCTTCGCGATGAGTATGAGGGCTCGCAGTGCAACCATGCATGCGTCATGGCTCGAGCACGGCAATTAGGGTCGATCGTCCAGGTTGGCATACGCAGCATGGACTCCTCCGAAAAGCCGGCGATGGACAGGGAGCGTGTGTTTTTTGCCGAGAACATACACGGGCGCCGCGACTGGATTGACCGGGCAGTGAGCCTGCTGGGTGACAACGTCTACATCACCATAGACCTCGATGCGTTCGATCCGGCGATAATGCCGTCTACGGGGACCCCGGAGCCAGGAGGTCTGTTCTGGTATGATGCCTTGGCACTGCTCAAGGCCGTCGCTCTGAATCGAAACATCATCGGTTTTGATGTTGTCGAACTGTGCCCCAGCGCCGACAACAGGGGGCCTGACTTCCTGGCAGCCAAGCTCATCTACAAGATTCTGAGCTATCGCTTTGAGGCACGCGATTGACAGGGGCAGCCCGCCGGTAAGCGAGGCAAACCGGTCAAAACTTGTCTTTTGCGGCAGATCATTGACGAACAGCTTGCCGTCAGCTATCATATCGCGTTCTAACAACGACAGTACGCTTTGAAAGAAGGGAATATGCTCAAGAGAACGCATTATTGCGGTTTCATTCGCTCGGAACATGTCGGGGCGGAAGTGGTTGTCTGCGGCTGGGTCCGGTCCTATCGGGATCATGGTAATCTGGTATTCATCGACCTGCGGGACCGCGAGGGGCTTGTACAGCTTGTATTTGATCCGCAGACACAGCAGGATATCCACAGGATCGCCCGCAATCTGCGATGCGAGTGGGTGATCGCGGCAAGCGGCCAGGTGCGCAGGCGGACCCCGGGCATGGAAAACCCGAAGCTGGCGACCGGCGAGATCGAAGTCGCCGTGGACCGCCTGGAAATCCTCAATCAGGCCAAGACGCCGCCGTTTGAAATAGACAACGCAGAAACCGTGAACGAGGAACTTCGTCTTTCGAGCCGGTACATCGACCTGCGTCGGCCTGAGATGCAGTACCGGGTGCGGACGCGCCACCGCATCGCCAAGATCGTGCGAGATTACTTTGATGCCAACGGCTTCTGGGAGATTGAGACACCCATGTTGGGCAAGAGCACGCCCGAAGGAGCCAGGGATTTTCTTGTGCCCAGCCGGCTCTACTCGGGGTGTTTTTATGCATTGCCGCAATCGCCGCAACTCTTCAAACAGATACTGATGGTTTCGGGGATGGACCGGTATTTTCAGGTTGTTCGCTGTTTCCGCGATGAGGATCCTCGCGCCGACCGCCAGGCGGAGTTCACGCAGATAGACGTGGAGATGAGCTTCGTGGATTCTGATGACGTTATCACGGCCAACGAAGGCATGATAGCCGCCGTGTGGAAGGAGATACTCGGGGTGGACGTGCAACTGCCGATCCGCCGCATGACTTACCAAGAGGCGATGAACGACTACGGGATTGACCGGCCGGACCTTCGATTCGGTATGAAGCTGAAGGACATTACCGATATCGCCGGGCAGTGCTCGTTCAAGGTTTTTACGACGACAGTGGAAAAGGGCGGTGTGGTCAAGGGCATGTGTGCGCCGCAGGCGGGGCGGTTCAGCCGAAGTGATATTGAAAAGACGCTTACCGATTTTGTTGGCGGTCACGGGGCCAAAGGGCTGGCATGGTTCAAGGTTGGCAAAAACGATTCGGGTGACCGGCTGGAACTTAAGAGCAACATCGCCAAGTTCTTCACCGAGACACAGCAGGATCAAATCATCGAGCGTTTCGGCGCGACCGAAGACTCGCTCATCCTTATGGTTGCCGACAAAGAATCGATCGCCAACAAGGCGCTGGCTCCGCTGCGCGTGAAGCTCGGCGCCGATTTGGGACTCTACGAGGAAGGACGGTTCGAATTCGTCTGGATCGTCGATTTTCCACTATTCGAATACAATGAGGACGAGCGGCGCTACGACTCGCTGCATCATCCATTTACGTCGCCGGTCGCCGAAGACCTGCCGAAACTCGAAACCGACCCGGCGAACATCCGTTCGCAGGCGTATGATATCGTCGTCAACGGCAGCGAGATCGGCGGCGGCTCGGTTCGTATCCACAACCCGGAAGTGCAGGCCAGAGTTTTCGATTTGCTCAACATCTCTCGGCAGCAGGCGCAACAGCGATTTGGCTTTTTCCTGAAGGCTCTGGAGTATGGTGCGCCGCCGCATGGCGGAATTGCGTTTGGCCTTGATCGCATGGTCATGCTGCTGACGCGAACCGACAACATTCGTGACGTGATTGCTTTCCCGAAGACCCAGCGAGGTCAATGCCTCCTGACCGACGCACCCAGCGACGTCGACCAGGCCCAGTTGGATGAATTGAATCTTC
>JAWLHD010000191.1:0-7467 GCA_041690555.1 Anaerohalosphaeraceae bacterium | reverse complement strand
CATAGCTTCTCTTTATCTTGCCCGTTGCAAGCCCAAGGAGTGAGACCGCAAGGCCAATCACTGCACCTGTCGCCAGTGCCCCCGTCAGGGCGCCGGCCGTGGGAAAGACCCTGTAAGAGCGGATAGTCAGCGGATCAATCACCAAAGGCGCCGCACCGGATGCGATTACGCCCGCGGCCGTCACAAACCAGCACAACGACAGCGGAATGACCCACAACTCCAGATCGATCGCCGATGCGGCCAGAAACGCGCTGAGCAGGATCATGCATGTTACGTAAAACAGCCAGCCACCCGCCAGAAACTCCTCCATCCCCCCTGCAACTCCCGCCGCCGGTCCAATGCCGAATGTGCGATATCCTGTCTTGAAGAACAGCAGGTAAACCGCCACGAACATGACAGCGGTTGCCAGTTCGATGATGAAATAGCGTGGAGAAATCGGCACCCGGCAATAACGGCATTTTGCCCCCAGCACAATCCATGAGATAAGCGGCACGTTGTGATAGAAAGGAATTCTTCTTCCACACGCAGGGCATGACGACGGAGGGCTGACTATCGATTTGTCCCGCGGCAAACGATAGATCACCACGTTGAGAAAGCTGCCTATACAACTTCCAAACGCAAAAAGGAATATCAGCCAGATTACTTCAGGCGTCAAGACAGCCTCCGTGAACGTCGCCTGCCACAAACATGCGATCACTTCCTGCGATTTGACCCGGGTTGCGACTCTCTGTCGACGATGCCGGCCACCTTCATGGGCAGGCCGAACAGCCGAATGAAGCCGGTAGCGTCTGTTGAATCATATTCGGCGCCCATCTTGAAGCTCGCAAGATCATGCCTATAAAGGCTTTGCGGGCTCTTGACACCGGCCAGGGTGCATTTACCCTTGTACAGTCTGAGCCGCACTGTTCCTGTCACCGTTCGCTGGGTCGCGTTGACGAACTCGTCCAAGGCCTCCCGCAGCCGGCAGAACCACTGACCGTAATATACCATCTCGGCATATTTGAGAGCAACATGCTGCTTGAAGTGCATCGTCTCACGATCTAACGTTATGCTCTCCAAGGCTTTATGCGCTGCGACCAGGATCGTGCCGCCGGGGGTTTCGTAGACGCCTCGGGACTTCATGCCCACAAGGCGGTTTTCGACCAGATCGTCCTGCCCGACGCCGTGCATTCCGCCGATCTCGTTGAGTGTCTCGATGAGTTTGACACTGGCGATGCGTTTGCCGTTGAGCTTCACCGGAATACCTTCCTCGAAGCCGATTTCGACGTAATCGGCCTTCGCCGGCGTCTTGGAAACAGGCCTTGATAAGACGAAAAGATCGTTTTTCGGCTCATTCCAAGGGTCTTCGAGATCGGCGCCTTCGTGGCTGATGTGCCAGAGGTTGCGATCGCGCGAGTAGATTTTTTTCTTACTCTGATCGATTGGAATGTTGTGTTTTCGTGCGTAATCGACGGCGGCTTCGCGTGAGGTGAGGTCAAAGGCGGGGTCTTTCCAGGGGGCGACGATCTTGAGGGTTGGGTCCAGGGCCATGTAGGTCAGTTCGAAGCGGACCTGGTCGTTACCCTTTCCGGTGGCGCCGTGCGCAACTGCTTGTGCGTGCTCGGCTTGCGCAATCATGACTTGGTGTTTTGCGATGAGGGGGCGGGCTATTGAGGTGCCGAGGAGATAGTTGTTTTCGTAGATGGCGCCCGCTTTCAGCATGGGAAATACGTATTCTTCGACGAATTCCTTGCGGAGGTCCTTTACAATGCACTTAATGGCTCCGGTTTTAAGTGCTTTTTTTTGGATGTTTTGGAGTTCGTCTCCCTGGCCTAATTCGGCGGCGAATGCGATGATGTCATAGCCGTAAGTCTCTTTTAGCCAAGGCATTATGACGGATGTGTCAAGGCCGCCGCTGTAGGCGAGGACGAGTTTTTCAGCTTTTGCCATATAGAGAGTCCTTGTGGAACAATCAGTTTGTTTGCCCAAAGGGGGGTATTATACCTGTCAGCAGCGGCGGTTTCGCCGTTTTTTTTTGCAGATTTAGGCGCATTTTTGGGTGTTAGCGGGTTTTTCTTCCGAATTCAAAGTGTGTTTTTTGCATTTTTTCGCCTTTTGTTTGTTTTCAGGCCCGGTATTTTTGCGTTTTTGCGTGTTTTCGGCCGGTTGCCGCGCCCTGGCGGCAGGCGAATTGTGTAAAATGCCTAAGAGTAAGTTACCCTTCGGGAAGCATAGATGGATATAAACGACCTATTAAAGAGCCTGGATAGTTCCGACGGAGACGGTCGGACATTTCTTGAGAATGTCCTTGCCGTTGAGTGCCATGTCTGCGGCGGCGAGGGGGGAGCGGTGCTGCGCCTCTCGGAAGGCAAGGGAGTCGATGTGCTTGCGGTGTATCCGCCGGTCAGCGGGACGACGAGACCCGCGGCGTGGCTGGTGAAATCGGCGGCTACGGGTGCCGAGGCGCTTTCGGGCAAGAGAATGGTCGTTTCGCGGATCGACGGTGCGAGCAGAGGCAACGGAGAAGGGCAATACGCCATCGCCCTGCCGGCCGCGTTTGTGCCTGGAGGGGCGGCAGCTCTTCTGGTGGTTGTGCAAGCCGCGGATGAAGAAGAGGCTATCGATCAGGGGCAGCGAGCCGACGCGATCGCGCGACTGGTGCGGAGCTGCGAGTCGGCATCGGGCGGCAGCAAGGCGATCCGGCGGATGCAGAGCGCAATCGAGACGCTCTCGGCAACGAATCGATACAGTCGCTTCGGCAGCGCGGCGATGGCGTTCTGCAATGAGGTCGCCTCACAGTGGCGCTGCCAGCGGGCGAGCATCGGATTCGTCAAGGGGCGCTATATCCAGTTGCGCGCGATGAGCCACACGGAGCATTTCAATCGCAAGATGGAGATTGTCGGCAACCTCGAATCGGTGATGGAGGAGAGCTTCGACCAGGACACCGAGGTCGCCCTGCCGGCGAGCGAAGACAATCCATGCATCGTGCGTGCGGCGGAGCACTTCTCTTCGCGGCACGGTCCGGTGGCAATCCTGACACTGCCATTGCGGTCGGACGGAGACGTCGTGGGCGCAGTTACATTGGAACGAGCCGCGGACGATCCTTTCAAGTTCGACGAGATCGAGACGCTGCGGCTCGCGTGCGAGATGTGTACGCCTCGTCTGATGCAGCTTTACGAGAGCGACCGGTGGATGGGGGCGCGTATCGCCAGAAGCATGGAGCGGCTCTTCGGCAAGGTTCTGGGCGCCGAGCATACATGGGCAAAGGTGGCTGCTCTTGCGATCTTCGCGGCGATCTTGTTTCTGGTGTTCGCCAAGGGTCAGTACCGGCCGAAAGCGCCGTTCATCCTGGAGGCGGTCTATCAACAGGTGGTTCCGGCGCCTTTCGACGGATACATCAAGGCGGTCAACACCGAGGTAGGCGATCAGGTCGAGGCTGGTGAGACGGTGCTTGCATCGTTGGATACGGCGGAGCTTCGCCTTCAGTTGGCGGCGGCAAGGGCCGAGCAGAGCGGATACATGAAGCAGGCGGCAGCGGCGATGCGGGACGGACAGACTGCACAGGCGCAGATAGCACAGGCCAACGCAGACAAACTGGCCGCACAGATCGACCTGATCAACTACCGGATCGAGCAGGCGGCGATCATCAGCCCGGTCAGCGGCATAGTCGTGAGCGGAGACCTCAAGAAGGAGACGGGCAAGCCGGTGCGGACCGGCGAGGTGCTGTTCGAGGTTACGCCGATCGACTGGCTCAGGGCGGAGCTGCTTGTCAGCGAGGAGGACATCTTCGAGATCAGGCCGGGTCAGGAAGGGAGGCTTGCGACGGCGTCGTATCCCGCAGAGCCGATCCGGTTCGTGGTGGAGCGAGTCAACCCCATGGCGGAGATCGTCAAGCAGCGCAACGTTTTCCGGGTGCGTGTACGGCTGGAAGAGACTCGGGAGTGGATGCGGCCCGGAATGGAAGGCGTGGCCAAGGTGTCGGTCGGCAAGCGGCACTACGCATGGATATGGACGCGGAAGATTATCAACTGGATTCGGATGAAGCTCTGGCTGTAAGAGTGAATACCACGTTTCGATCCTTAACAAGCTCGAAACTCAAGTTTAAGATTTCACCCCCCTGTTTAGACAGCGGGCGGCGGCTAAGAGGCGGGTATAACACCGGTGGAAGATGGCTGTGGATCGTCCTACATTTCATGAGGCGTGGTACCGGGTGGTGAACCTGCGTCCGAGGCTGTTGTCGGGCGTGCAGGTGTGGCGGCAGCACTTCCGCGGGCGGATGTGGTACGTGCTGGAGGACCCGTGCACGAACAAGTTTGCGCGGGTTACTCCGGAGGCGTATCACTTTCTGGGGCTTCTGGACGGCAGGCGGACGGTGGGCGAGGTTTGGGGGATATGCAACGAGCGTCTTGGCGACAATGCGCCCACGCAGGCGGAGGTGATCCAGCTTCTGGGGCAACTGCACTGCACGAACCTGCTTTATGCGGAGCTTGCGCCCGATACCGAGAACCTCTTCAACCGGTATCGCAAGCGCGTGCGGCGGCAGATACAGGGCTTCATGACGAACATCCTTTTCGTGCGTATTCCCCTGGTCGATCCGGACCGCTTTCTGGAGCGATGGCTGCCGATCTTCGGCAAGGTTTTCACGGTGTACGGATTGCTGCTTTGGCTGGCGGCGCTGGCGGCGGGCCTGTACTTCGTGATCGGCAATTTCGGTGAACTGATGGCGCAGAGCCGGGACGTGCTTGCGCCTGACAACCTGATGTACCTTTATCTTGGGCTTGTGATAGTCAAGGTCCTGCACGAATACTGCCATGCGTTTGCGTGCAAGCGTTTCGGGCAGGTCAACGGCAGCGGCGGGCAGGTTCACGCGCTGGGCGTGATGTTTCTGGTGTTCGTGCCGCTGCCTTACGTGGACGCATCGAGCGCGTGGGCCCTTCGCAAGAAGTCGCATCGCGCAATCGTGGGAATGGCGGGGGTGATGATGGAGCTGTTCCTTGCGGCGGTGGCGGCGATGGTCTGGGCGGGCACGTCGACAGGTACGCTTCACATCGTGGCCTACAACATCATATTCGTGGCGAGCGTGTCGACGGTCCTGTTCAACGGCAACCCCCTGCTGCGATTCGACGCGTATTACGTTTTGTCGGACCTTGTCGAGATTCCCAATCTCAGCCAGCGTTCGCGGGAGTTCTTCTATTACCTTGTTCGGCGTTATGCGTGGGGCCTGAAGACGCTGCGTTCGCCGGCGCATACGATGGGCGAGCGGATATGGTTCGTGTTTTACGGCATTGCATCGACCGTCTACCGCATATTCATCAGCCTGCGCATACTGTTCTTTCTCAACGACCGCCTGCCGGACGAATTGTTCATCATAGTGCCGGTGCTGGCGTGCGTTTCGGTGGTGATGTGGGTGTTCGTGCCTTTGGGCAAATTCGTGCATTACCTTTTTGCGGGCGCAGAACTGACACGGCACAGACTGCGGGCGGTGGCTTCGACGGGTGCGGTTGTCGCCCTGCTGATCGCGGGCCTTGGCATCCTGCCCGTGCCGGATCACTGCCGGATAGAGGGTTTCCTGGAGCCGTCGCGGATGTCGGTGATCCACGTCGAGACGGGTGGTTTCGTGGACGGTTTCATGCCTTCGGAAACGGCGGTGGCGGCCGGGGGAGAGGCTATTTTAACGGCGCACAACATGGACCTTCTTGCCCGGCAGCGGGCGCTGGAGGCGCAGATGACTGCGCTTCAGACGCGGCGCCGGCTCGCGGAGCTGACGGAAACGGCGGCCGCACAGATCATGGACGAACAGATAGAGGCGCTTGGGGAGCAGATCGGCAGGGTTCGACAGGAACTTGCCATGCTGAGCCTGACGGCGCCGCGCGAGGGGACATGGATATCGCCGCGAATAGAGCGCGCCAAGGGGATGTACCTTCATCGCGGCGAACAGATCGGGCACGTGGCGGACCTGGGCGACTGGGTCGTTCGTGCGACGGCGGGCCAGAAGACGGCGGCGATGATCGTCGAGCAGCGGCGGGACGAGGTGGAGATGCGCGTTCGGCGACGACCCGACAAGAAGCTGACGGGTCGCATAGAAATGATATTCCCGGCTGGGCAGGAAGTGCTTCCTTCGGAGGCGCTGGGATATGCGACGGGCGGCGGGATGCCTACGGTCTTGCAGGACCCTTCGGGCAGGCGCGCCGCGGAGATGTTCTTCGAGGTGCGGATCCGGCCGGACCGGGATGAGTCGCTGCCTTTTTTCATCAATCAGCGGATCATCGTGCGCATCAGGCTTGACGACAAGCCGCTGGCGGTGCAGTGGTGGCAGTCGCTGCGGCAGTTGTTCCAGAGAAGGTTCCATATATGATGTCGTCGGGGCAGACAATCCGGTGGCGGGCGATGGACCAGCGCGCGGCGAGGCGGCCGCCGACTGGAATCGACGCGGCATGGGATACGGCGGCGGGATGGGCCGGACGGCTGGCGCCGAGGATGCGGCGATTCGGGCGGATGGCAAAGGATGTGTTGATGCTGGAGGAGGAGTTCAGCAATCTGGCGACGTCCAGGCTTCGGCAGGAGGCGCAGGACCTGCGGGCCGTCTTTCGGTGCAGACGGGACACACATGTCGAGTTGTGCCGCGCTTTTGCGCTGATTCGCGAGGTTGCGGCCAGGCAGATCGGCGAGAAGCCGTTTGCGGTGCAGTTGGCGGGGGCGTTTGCGCTGCATTGCGGCTGCGTGGCGGAGATGGCTACCGGGGAGGGCAAGACGCTGACCGCGAGCCTTCCGACCACCGTGGCGGGATGGCGGGGGCGAGGCTGCCACGTGATAACGGTCAACGACTATCTTGCACGGCGGGACGCCGAGTGGATGGCGGGCATTTACCGGTTCTGCGGGCTGCATGCGGCGTTTATCGAGCAGGCAATGTCTCCGGAGGACCGACGGGCAGCATATTCGGCGGACATTACTTACTGCACGAACAAGGAGGTGGCGGCGGACTACCTTCGGGACCGCCTGGCTATGGGGCGGATCAGGAACCTGAGCTCGGCGCTTCTGGGAAGCATCGCAGGGGCGGGTTCGCGGGCAATGCGGGTGGTGCAGCGTGGGCTGGAATGGGCAATCGTGGACGAGGCGGATTCGATCCTCGTCGACGAGGCGGTGACGCCCCTGATCATTTCGGGGCAGGCGCCCAATGACGAGCAGGTCGAGTGCTACAGGCAGGCGGCGGCGGTGGCGGCGCAACTGGAGGCGGAGGCGGATTATCGTTTAAACGCCAGGTACCGGGAGATCGAGCTGACGGATCGAGGCAAGGCGAGGGTTGCCGCGCTGACAGAGCATTCGGGGGGCTTGTGGAGAGGGGCGCGCAGGGGCGCAGAGATGGTTACGCAGGCACTCAGCGCCCGGGAGCTGTTTCAGCGGGACAGGCACTACGTGGTCGAGGACGACAAGGTTGTCATCGTGGATGAGTTCACGGGGCGACTGATGCCCGATCGGAGCTGGCGTGAC
>JAWLHD010000190.1:0-7570 GCA_041690555.1 Anaerohalosphaeraceae bacterium | reverse complement strand
GGCAGCGAGGCCATGAATCCCGACACCCTGGTTCGGGAACCGGTCGCCATCTCCACCCGTGTGGCGCCCTCGTTCATTCGGGTCGGCCAGCTCGAGCTCTTCAGCCGCCGTGCTCGAAAGCAGGCTCACCCGAGAGCCAGGGAAGAACTGGAACAGCTCGTCTCACACCTGGTCGACCGGGAATACGCCGAGGACGTTGATCGAGAAGCGGGATTTCGCGAGCAAATCATTTCGCTCGCGCACGCGTTCCGAGACCGGCTCACCTCGCTGGTTACCGACTGGATTCGGGTTGGCTACTGCCAGGGCAACTTCAACAGTGACAACTGCGCAGCCGGGGGCTTTACGCTCGACTACGGCCCGTTCGGGTTTTGCGAGGTCTTCGACCTCTACTTTCAACCCTGGACGGGAGGCGGACGCCACTTCTGTTTTTCCAACCAGCCCGCCGCCGCGGAACGCAATTTCCGCACGTTCTGCACGACCTTACGCTCCCTGCTGGACGATGATCCGGAAGCCATCGCGCAGCTTGATGCGATTCAGGACGACTTTGCCAAGGTAATGGGCGAAAAGTTGGAACGGATGTGGGCCAGCAAACTGGGCCTGGCGTCGGTCGACGCCGAATTGTTCGTCGAATTGCAAACGCTGATGACCACGACCCCGGTGGATTACACCCTCTTCTTCCGTGAGCTTTCGGCAATTCCCGACAGAGTCGAGCCGCTCAAGAAGAGCTTCTATGCCGATCTCGATCCCTCGGACGTTACAAGCAAGCCGTCTGCACAGAACACCCGCGCAACCGACGAGCGCTGGTCCGAGTGGCTGGCCAAGTGGCGATCGCTCGTCGGAGTCGACGACGACACCAAGTCGGCAACCGAACTGGCTCGAACTCGTGACGAGATCTCCAAGGCCATGAAACGGGTCAACCCGAAGTACACGTTGAGAGAGTGGTTTCTCGTTCCCGCGTACCAAAAAGCGGCGGCCGGCGACTATTCGGCAATCAGGGAACTCCAGGAGGTGATGACGCAGCCATACGCCGAGCAATCAGAAGCGGTGGAAGAAAAGTACTACCGGCTCAAGCCGTCATCCTTGTTTCATGTCGGTGGCGTTTCTCATTACAGCTGCTCGTCCTGAGTTGGTCGTCTGAACAAGGCAGACAAGCGGGGTGACGACATCGCCGGGTTGCCGCCGCTAAACTTCGATCAGCGCCATCTCACTAGGATCACGAGTGTCTAGAAACCGGGGGCGATTCACTTTGCTTGGGTGGGCCCACCCGTCCTAAGCAATCTCAGCTACTTTTCCACGCAGAGAGATTGGGGGTGCGCTCAGCCAGCTTCTGGAGAGTATTGGTATCCTTTGAACTAACCATCCGGACAAAGTCTTCTTGATGTTGTTGGCCCAGGGCCAACCGATAAATCGATCGCTGCTTCTTGAGCTCGATTAGATGAAGCTCTTCTTCGCTGGCTGGCATATGGAAGAACATGCTCCGAACTGATGCCCCGGGATATGACCACCATGGCTCAAGGCCAGATCCGGTTCCATCTGTCTTGTCATTCACGAGGCGCTCAATGGATTGCCAGGGACTTTCGCCCTTTTGCAAGGATCCGAGGAGTTCGTTCTGGTGGTCGTCTGCCATACAACGCCGGACTGCGAGCCCTGCATAGCGTTGTATCCGACCTTCGCGTTGTTCTAGGTCGACCGGGTTCCCCGGCAAATCCCAATGAATCAGCGTCTGACACCACGGATGGAAGTCGAGTCCTTCCTGCCCTACCGATGTCGTTGTCAGGACAAAGGGCCAGAACGGTGAATTGAATGCGGTTCGCACCTGGTCTGTCCGCAGGGGAGCAGCTTTCCCACCTTTAGGTGCTACCGGTTCGAGTTCTTGAGACAGGGGCAACGCGGCATCACATTGGGCGTTAAATAAAACGTGCCGGCTGTTGGGGTCGTGCATGGGCACGCGCCCTCCACGTACCCCGAGGGCGGTCATCAGATCTTCAAGCACACTCTCCAAGCCGGCCCCACCGCCTTGGTTCTGATACCAAATATGCTCATCGAGAACGGCCTCGAGATTCCCGTCGACTACAGCCTGCCGAAGCGCTTTTGGATAACTTCTCTTCCTTCGACGGAGAGACGCCACAAAGACACTGTTGTCGAAGTAGTTACGCCAGGAGTTGAGGCTGACTTCGAGAAGTTGTTCGTAAGAGTTAGCTAATTCGTCGCCGCGATCCCGATAATGGCGGGCAATGCTACGAGCGAGTACTGCCCCTGGCGCGCCCAGCGCCAACTCGGCCAAACTATTCACCTCGGGTTCCGAGATTTCCGAAATTTGCTGTTTGGCTGCCTCTGCCCAGTTGGCGGCAACATCGTCAGGTCCGGGGAGCCGGATATTGGCCATGTCCTGAGGGTGCTTGAGGCCGGCCGCATCGGAAGAATTAAGAAACCGGGCGTCTAAGGCGGCCAGAAGCTCCCAGGTCTTGCGACGGTAATCCTTACGAACCGGGATGCCCTGCCCGATCAGCCATTCTTTGATTTGCCGGCGCACATGCCGCCGTGCATCTTGGGGGCGCTTGCCCGTCGCCTCGATGGGATCGCAAATGGTTGCCAACCAAAGACTGGGGAAGAACATTGCCACCACAGGCATACGGCGGCCAATCAGTGGAAGTTGACTGCCTTTATCCCGGAGGTTTCCCAAGCGGGAGGCGGCACTCCTCGCCTCATGACTCAGCGCCGCCGCAACACTCTTCGGTGTGGCACGGAACCGGCTAAACAATAGCAGCTTCCCCCGTTGCGCCTCTTCGTTCGCCCATCCCTGTCCCAACTTCCACCAAGGCATGGAAGGAGCCACCCAGGGCAGACATAAGGTCTCGGGCCGAACTTCATCAATCAACTCCCGCAATTTCGGGTGGGGCCACGAATATTTCTTGGACTGGCCCCAATCTTTCTCAAGGAACGATGGAGCAGGCAATGAAGGTTTATGGCCATGTTCATTGGCGTCTCGCCATGGTCGGTAACCCGCACCCATCGTCTGCATCGGCAATGGGATCGATCGCCAGTACGCGACCGATGCCCCTCGATAGTGACCGGGGAACCGTTCTGATATGTGACGGAATACCTTCCAGTCTGACCTGTCGACACTGACCTCAATCGGCTCCGGCCTCTTCTGGACATCGCCGGTCGAGAGCTGACCATCAATCCGTGCACGCTCGGTGCGGCTCATCACGCTCGCCAATGAATGTTCGATCAGATGGCGAATCCGGTCGATCCGGCCAAATGCGGCCTCATCCAACTGAGCGCTTTGAATCAGCGATCCAAATTCTCGAAACAGTTCCGCGGCTTCCTTCGCCTGAGCAAGCCCTTCTTCCCCATCTCCATACAAGAAGCACAGCAGCTCCAAGAGCTGCTCATGATGACCACCGAAAAGCTCTTCCTCATCTCGACGGCTGTAAAGCGAGTATGGGGTCGCAGAAAGCAGCAAAAGAGCTACGCGATGGGACGCATCCCCTCGCAACTGCTGAATCAGCGCGTGTGCATTCTCCGAGCTGGCCTCGCCATTTAAAGATGTTGAGGGGCGAACAAGGTCTCGGAACCGCTGGAATTCATCAAATATCACCAGGTCCGGTCGCAGCCCCTCTAGCTCGAGTGTGCATTCCACCAGAGCCGCGCGAAGCGCACCAATCAACGTGAGCTTTCCGCCTGGGCCAGCATCGAGACAACCACGAATCGCGTCGTCGATGTCTCGCCCCTTAATCAAGTCAGGCTGCTTGAGCACTTGGAGCCGGAAAAGGTCTTTTAGCCTGGAAAAGTTTGCCTCGTCCTCAGATCGAAGCTTTTCTAGAGCGTTCCGAGCTGAATCGATTGCTTGATCCCAGTGTCGAACGACCTGCCCCCGTAATGCCTCGGCATCGATCACTCCTGGCCAACAGGAATCTAGAAGACAGTAGATAAGGGCGCGCTCGTCCTTACGCCCATCGCGCCGCTTACCTTTCCGGATGGGGAGGGACGTGTCGGGAGTCAATGTGTAGAGGTGGACCCGCTCATGTGTCGGCCTAGACTCAAAGGGAAGCATGGAAAGCCGGTCAGCAGAGCAAAGCGCCTTGCCAGAATCCCCTTCTGCGACGGCAGCCTCCAAAAGCTTGGTCTTATTCTGCGAGGCAATGGTGAGACTGCTGCAGACGTAATAGACGGTCAGCGGCCTGTCACGACCTCGCGAAAGTTTCTCGATCACCTGTTGAGCGACGACCGTCTTTCCAAGCCCCACTTCGTCAGCCACCAAGAACCGGGGCTTTTGTTTTGTGCTATCGGCAAGGGTCTTACAGGCAGCCTCGACTGTGGCCTTCTGGAATGGCTTCGGATCCGTCATATCGATACCTAGTGGAGGACGCTTTTCATCTCGTCGAGCTGCTTACGGAAGTCCTCCAGGGCGTCAACCCACTCAGCGTCGTCTGTCTCGATGTATTTCCTTCGTATCACCTCGGTGTCCACATAGCGATGCACGATGTCGGATAGCTGCCCCAGACTTTCCGGATCCCTGAGCCAGGCCTTCAACATGGCTTCAAGACTAGGGACGTCTCGACTCTTCCATCCTCCCTGCTGATTCGTCGCAACACTCGCTGCACCACGACCATCACTGTCCCACGGCTCACTGCCGCCATCGAACCCATCCAGAAGCCCCTTGAGCCAAATCAGGAACTGCCGAGGACTGAGGTAGCTCGCTAAGATTCGGCGGTCGCGATCACTATCGGGGGCCGGATCCATTGGCACACGCTGAAGCCATCCAATCGAGACTGGATCCGCTTCTGTGCCCGCTCCGCAGGAAAGCCGGAACCGTAATATTTCCGAGTCCCCCATCCCCCCAGAGTCTCCATCTCCCAACCGAATACTCTTTCGATCTTGCGGCCATTCGACAAGTCCGTTGTCCGCCAAACCCATGGGGACGACCTCCAATCTCACTTGTAGGCGCTCCCACAGCTCCCGCTCCTTAGGCTCAAGTAGACTGTCGATCGGTTGATCGGCAGTTAGATCAACCGTGTTTCCGTCAAGGACGTACTGCTTTAACTCAAGGTTATTCAATGCATTTCGGATGGAACCGAGATGCTCACGCAATGACTCTTCCTCCGGGAGCTCCTGCTTTCCAAGACATTCGCCACATTCCTCGCCCTCATCAACAAGCGCGGTGATCCCGTTCCAAAGAGATAGACCGCCTTCAAGCTCCACAACAAGCTCGTTATTTTGCCCCCAGGCCCGCTTCGTCACGTTTGCGCTACCCAAGAACATCTGGACTTTCTCGCGATACCTACTAGCAATGATCTTCGCGTGCAGGCCCATAGGGATCTCCTCGTCGTCTTCAAGACGAGCACCATCCGGTGATGCCTGGAAATCATCCTCCTCATCGACCTCGATGAGTGCGGCTTCAGCCTGGTCACTGGCACCGAGACAAATTAAGCCCCATCCGGCCGCGCCTTGCGGGTTCCCCCCCAACGCGCGGTCAAGTTCAATTCGTGTCGTCAGTAGTGAGCATCTCGCTCCTTGCCGAGCGCTCGCTTTGATCCCGTTTAGCTCGTTAAACCCAAGAAACGGCGTGACCACCACAATCTCATCCGCCTTTTCCCTAAATTCGGGTCGCCATGCCGTGGAGCCGTCTAACCAAAAAAGCCGATTGACCTGCAAATCCGGTGGGGTTTGCCAACCCACTCGAGCTAATTCATCCAACAGATCCGCGGAATGGTCAGGCTCCCAGCCTGTT
Source organism: Anaerohalosphaeraceae bacterium (assembly GCA_041690555.1). GTDB lineage: Bacteria > Planctomycetota > Phycisphaerae > Sedimentisphaerales > Anaerohalosphaeraceae > JACZKQ01. Next base: position 1,836 of record JAWLHD010000190.1, on the reverse strand, counting down.
TCTTCGAGCAGGGCACGAGCAACATCTTGAATGCCTTCAACGCCAGCACCTTCGCCATCCACCATGCCGGATAGAACAAGGCCGGTATCCCAAGACATGTCTCTCGTCAGATTGCGGCTGCCAATCCATAGACGCCACTCCACATCATCGCCATCCCCGCCTTTGAACCGCACCAAGGCGGCTTTGGTATGCCAAGACCTCTTCCGCTGATCCCGCTGAACCTCTTGGACAAACCGATCCAACAGAGTGAGAACCATGGAATTGCTTTGCGGCACCACAAGCCGGCCTCGCTGGACCAGCACCGCGAGTCTATTCGGCTTAGGTTCACCCGAATCTTGGTTCCGGAAATGATCAAGTGCAGATGCGAGACCGATCTTGCTACCACTACCCTCCGGCGTGTCGTTGTCCGTAAGCGCCAGAAGCGCGGACACGAGGACAACCAAGTCGAGCGAATACGTGGAGAGAATGACGTCAGTCGCCTGATAGCCCACAGGTGGGCGAAGGACATCAAGGAAGGAAAGTTGGGGCCAATGTTGAGGATCGTACTGTTGCGTCACGCGTTGTTCTCCAAGTCCCTGAGCAGATTGACCACCACTCCCCACCGGTAATGAAGTGGCTGTGGCAACGTCTCTCCCTTGGTAGTGACACCTACCCACCACTCCCTTCGTCGAGTCGCCCCACTCCGCGCAAGACGGGATCGTCCCTTCTTTCGGTTACGCTCTTGGCCCTCATAGAGGTTGAACAAACTAAGCCAAGACGGCCCAAAGCCAGCTCCGCTCTCCACCCAATGCTGGGTCTGGCTCAAAAGCCGGCTCAAGCCCGGTTTGATCGAATGGCCAACATCCGCATTTAGCTCTTCAATATGAACCCCGAGTGCATTATCTCCGTGCAGGTCAATCGTCTTGGAAAGGTTCTCCTTGGAGATACTTCTCTGCCCAAGTCCGTCTTTGACGCACTGCTCCTCCACCATCGCGGCATATGCACCGCGGACTATCGCGCCCAATGAAGCAGCTTGATCGGCACGCTCCAATGCGGGCAAGTCATCATCGGCGACACCCAACACAGCTTCATTAAGAAGCCCGTCGCTTGATTGAATACGTGCCCCCGCCCCAGCTTGCGCGAGTCGCGCAAGCAACGATTTCCGGGAGGTACCAGGCTCATTGACTTGACCAAAACGGTCACGAAGAAACGCCTGTTCATCGTCAGATAGGCGGAAGTCGATTGAACCACCACCGGGCCATCCCTTGGGGCGAGGCGGTAATTTCACAAAAGGGGAAGCCTTGCGTTCGAGGGGTTGGTCTTCATCATCCCGAAGCTCAATGTGTTGGCCGTTCCCTGCCAAGTGAGCATGCACCTCAGAGCGTGAGGGGACTGTACCGTCAGGATGACGATGGAGGATGCCCCACGCGGCAAGCGCCGACCAATAGGAAGAGCTTGGAAGCTGGTCAGGCATTCGCGGCAATGTCCGACGCCCTATCACTCCCCAGCTATCGGTATTTTTCTTTAGTGCGTTACCAAGCTCCCATTCTGTCTCGCGTACCGCTTTGAAAATGTCCTTTGGCGGAACCCGGTGGTGGAGCGTGTCCTCGTATGCCCATGCAACGAACAACACATACCGCAAACGCGTATGCAGCACGGACGTGCCGGGAAAGAAGCGATCCGCATACCCTTGGTGTATCGCCAAGAGGCCAAGCTCATCAACCACACCTTCTGATTCAGGTGAGAGTTGAGCCTCGGCTCTCTGCACGGCAGCACGAGAAATCTGGGTCCAGCCCAACCTGGGCTCCATGCTCGGCAATCTTCCTTGAGCCATTCCGAAGTTCCCTACCTTTCCAT
>JAWLHD010000189.1:0-7579 GCA_041690555.1 Anaerohalosphaeraceae bacterium | reverse complement strand
GATGAGCGGGCATTTCTGGCTGACAGACGAGCAGATGGAGCGGCTGAGGCCGTTCTTCCCGAAATCGAGGGGCAAGCCGAGGGTCGATGATCGTCGCGTGCTGAGCGGGATAATCTACATCAAAAAGAATGGGTTGCAGTGGAAGGACGCGCCTTCCGTCTACGGCCCCCACAAGACGCTCTACAACCGGTTCGTCCGCTGGTCGCGGATGGGGGTCTTCGCCCGGATCTTCGTCGAGCTGGCGCAGCCGGGACCGGACGGCGAGACGATCATGATCAACAGCACTCACCTGAAGGCGCATCGCACGGCGGCAAGCCTCTCAAAAGGGGGACCCGGCCAAGGGCAATCGGGCGGACCAAAGGCGGGCTGAACTCCAAGCTGCACATGGTCTGCGATGGTCTCGGGCGACCGCTGACGTTCTTCCTCTCGCCGGGCCAGATGAGTGATGCCAGGGGTGCGGTGGCGCTGCTTGACGACCTGCCGCCCGCCAAGGTCCTGCTGGCCGACAAGGGTTACGATGCCGACTGGTTCCGTGAAGCCCTTGCGGACAAGGGGATCGTGCCCTGTATCCCCGCCCGGCGCGGACGGAAGAAACCCGCCAGGCACGACCGGAAGCTCTACAAGCAACGCCACAGGATCGAGAACCTCTTCGCCCGCCTCAAGGACTGGCGACGCATCGCCACCCGCTATGACAGATGCGGCGAGCTGTTCCTCTCCGCCATCTGCATCGCCGCAACCGTCATGTTCTGGTTGTGAGTCCTGATCCTAGGAAATCATTTAAAAACAATACACAATCGAAATTAATGGCGGAGGAGGAGTCCGACACCTACTCCCCTTTATTCACTTTTATTGTTTATAAGCAGCGTTCTAGAAAATTTGGTGTAGCATTTTGTGCAGCACAATGTGCAGCAGAAAGTTGCTCCTCAAGGCGCTCGCCCGGGCCTTCCCCTGTAAGTGGATTCTGAAATCGGGCCAGTTCTCCAGAATCGCCGAATTGGCCGACCGCGAAGATCGCTCCCCCTACATGACCCGTGTCCTGCGCCTGACGTGGCTCGCACCCTATATTTGGAGGCGATCCTGGACGGTCAGCAGGGGCCAGAGATGGAGAAACGCGCTGCGGTTACTGGAGCCGTTTCCGGCGAGAAGGACTTCGCCCCCTCTTGCTTACACAGTGCTTCCACGGGTGGTGGAAACACAAACACCGCCGGGAGGCCGGCGTTCAAAAGGTTGACAACGTGTAGTTCACGATGACAATGGCCGCCTGCAATCTCGCGAGGCTACCGAAACTACTGGCGGCCAGACGAAAAGGGCAGCCCAGACCCAGAGTACGCTGCCGCGAAGATCCGCCTTCAAACTGTGACGGCAGGAACAGCGTCCTTCCTACCCAACTTCTTCAGCAGCCTGTTAAGCCAAGACGGTCCAATTTTCGGGGATCAAATCCGACTAAATCTCGGACCTCAAACTGACCGTTCTCACTCGAGGTTAAAATCGAAGCTTTTGCATTAGCGTAACTTTAAGGGTGCTTAATCCACCACCCCTAATGTTTGTGTGGATGATCCCACCATCCCATTTAGCTCGACCGCCGGTACTTGAAAGACTGCTCCAATAGGGATCATCCTTTTTTGTAAAAACGTCTATAATTAGGTTTTCGTTATCCCAAAACCTAAAAGTGTATTTAAAAAGACCATTCTCCCCCGGTTTAAATAAATTGTTATTCGCCACGAATCCCTGTTGAGCTGTAACTTCGCAGACAAGAACATATGCATATTCCACATCTCGCCAGTAGCTCTTTCTACGGTCTTTATCTGAAAGCGCGGGGGCCTCTGGATGCTTGCTAGTGCAGTCAACTTCGTAGATCAAGCTATGGTCACCTAAGCGTGCTTGCAGGATACTACCACCAAAATAACCTGTCACCGAGTTAACCTTTTTCTCTAGTCTTTGTTGTGCTGCGGCTCTAGCATAACTAAGTGCTTGAAGCTCGCGCCTTAGGGCACGCAGTTTTTCTTCTGCCTCGGGAGTGTTAGTAGCATACGAAGGAAATTTGATGTTGGACAATCTTTCTAGCGACCTAAATCGAGTAGGCTTTGGACGCCCTATAAATTTAGTGCCTGTAACTCTAAGCGTGTATTCTAAATCAAGCTCAATGTGGACCTTAACATCCTCTGAGACCCACTTTGAATATGCGTCACCTTGAGCATTAGCCATTACACTTCGAATGTCGTCTTCGGGCCAACCAACGAGTTTGCTTTTCAACCAACCTTGTCCAATGTTTTTATAGAGATCAAATCTTGCGATCAACTCGCCGGTGGCGCTAACTCTCCCACGCCCACCTCCGCTCGGATAATTGCGGTAGTTAATTATTTGCGCATCGAAGTTTTCTCCATAGTATTCTTCCACAAATCGCTCTAATTCAGAGCTTGAGGGGCCTTCAGATGCAAATCCCGCAGAGGCGAATACGATTAAGCTAACGATAGCCAACATCGAAATTTGAACGGAAAAGGAGAATTCTCTGGTAAAAGCCATGGCTAGGCCTCCAAGTTGCACGCGGTTTAATGGCAATTTTGCTCGGTTTGTTATGTAAATCAAGTCTTTCGTGCCGCAAATGGTAGGCTGCTTTCGTTTAGCGAGTTTCTCCAAGTCGAATGCCAGTCTGTGTAACCTCGCCAATTCGTTCATCCTGAACAACGATTTCAGGCGGCGATTCGCAGTTCCTGATGGCGACCGGCGCCCTACTTGAACCCTCGGCGCAGTGTGATCAGCCAGATGAGCTGGCACGAAAAGCTTTTCAGACGGCGCAAGATCATACGGATGCTGTGACCGCCGCCTCCAGCACGATCTCGGACCGTCTGACGAGTTTGCGCGGGGTGTTCCGATCGGCGACCAGAGATCGGAGTTCGGCTCGGTCATCGGGGCTCGGGTAAAGGGAGATGTCATTGCGTCTCATGTCCCAACACTGACACGTTCGGCCGAAGTTTGGAATCCTCCGTCAGGTGCGGAACACTAGAGCTGTTCCGATCAAATGAAACCCGCCGATGACCGATTTCTATTCCGATCGAGCCAGGCGCACGGCGAAGAGCCAGTGTATCGGAATAGCTTGCGGGTCTCAGTCCGAACATGATTGCTTTGGTAGAGCCATGAGAGCTTTCTGGCGGGCCCAGCATACTTTTGAATAATCCTAGCTAAACAGGCGACGCCACAATCATTACAATAAAGCTTCTTGACTCGCTCCATTTCCTCACTCCAATGAAAAACATTCACCATCTCGATCCTGAGGTGGCTGATCACGTTCAATGCAATCCAAAATAATTTCGATTCAATACCCAAGCCGGCGCAGATAACGAAGGCAATGTATTTACCCGCTTTACCCTCCGCCTGTCCAACGTTCACGCCCACCCATCCTATCAAGCGCGCGCAGAATATCTGTTTCAGAATATCCAGTTTTATTCTGAACATGCTGCCAGGTAGAATTACCTCTCCCGTCCGGAAATGCCTCCCAGATTGTGTCCCACGTTCTTTTGATCTGACGCTCGATGTCGTATGCGGTTTTGAACACAAACATATCACCATTCTCTGTTGTCAGAACTCGGCCAATGATGGGTATGGCCTTACGGTTTCCGAAAGCATCGACTGATTTAGTCCTCCTGAGGGGGCCATTTTGAGTTGTGCTGAGATGATATTCTGCCGTAAACGAATTGATTGTCTTTTTTGGCAACCCTCTGTTGATGTCATAACCAAAATAGTTGTCACATATGGTTTTGTCTTCACTTCCCTCAAAATAGATGTCTCCGGCATCCGGTTTTCGGAGGTTACCGAAGTCACTTAACGCCCCTTTTGATGGAAGGGGTTGGATCGTAGACGCGATGTCCTCTATATAAACTAAGTCGTTGAAACGGGAGAGTTGGAATATTTGCCCCTTTGCAATTACCTCTATCCTATTCACATGGGTTGGATTGAAATGACGATACGTCAGAGTCGGTGCGGCATCGAGCGCCTTTTTACTGATACAATTAAATTCATACGCGCCGAACATGTTTGAAAATCTGGTATCGTCTGGCCCAGCCGCTTTAAGAGCGGCAATCCGCACCTTTTCGCTTGCCGCATAAGGAAGTTCGAAAACATCTTCACCTGCTCTAATGTACACACCGTCATATTCCGGCATTTCTTGGGCCGGAACGTTATATGCAAAGGTGATAAACATAAAAAGAGATGTTACGAAATAATAGAGAGATAGTTTCACTGCGACCCCTTCAAGAAAAATAAAAAATTGCGCTGATATTTCCCCTTACTGCGGGAACACCAAACTAATTTCAGATAGGCGGGGTGCATCTGTCAAGGATAACTTCAATAGGCTTGTGCGCCTCGTTGTCCTCGCGCACCGCAAACGCGACCACCTTGCGGACCCCAGTCGCCTGCTCGAAGACGCACTCGATCGGGGGGCAATCGGATGGAGATAATAGGGCTTTGGATGACACCGACGGCTCGGGATCACAATGATGGGGTGACGAGCCACGAGAACGCGCCAGTGATTGGGCCGCTTGGCCGCAAAGTCCTGGTGACGTTGACGGCTGGCGGCTTCACCATTCTCAAAGGCGACGACGTGAGAACCATCATCCAAGCGAATGAACGGAACAGTTTCGAGGTGGCGGCGCAGGACTTTCTCCTGACCGCTCAGGAACTCGTACAGTTGCAGAACCCATTCATCTGATTGAGTCTCGAGAAATGGCTTGGTCAGACTTGGCAGAAAATTCTCCGGCCTGATCTCGTCGATATCAAGCTCGCGCATCACGTACTGGCGAATCTCGGGCGCCTTATCCTGGGTGATGTCGCCTGAAAGCCACGCGGCTGAATTTGAGTTGAACAGCGCCGCAACCTGTTCCGGTGTCAACAAATCACGCAAGTCTTGGGTTCGCGCAAGCTTTGCCTTTGAAGCAGAAACGTAGCCGATCTCATTGGCGGGCAGCAATGCGTCGTCCCGAAATGCCTCTCGGACTGCTTTGAACATCGGCGAAAACCGCGATTCTTGCCGAAACTTCTCGGGGTCGGCCAACACGGCGGGAGCCCTACAATCCGGCGATGCTCGGCTTTGCTGAGGCGGCGCCCGGCGATGTCGTCGGCCAGCGTAGCGAAGTAATCCGCGACGATCAGGTCGTTTTCTTCATCGGTCCAGGGGCCACTCGCCATGCCGCCAGGCTAGAGGCGCGATGTGCGTTTGTCATCAATGCCTTCGCCAAGCTAGCCGCCTATTGAAACGCTCTGCTACGCGCTGGCCTGTGCCGGCCCGCCGGCCTGCGCCTCCTGCATGTTCGGTCTCCATTCCCCTCGATAGCGAAGGAAACAGGGCGCGCAGTTTTGGCGGGCTCGCGAGTCAGGTCATTGGAAAGGCGAGAAAATTTTCGACCGAACCGAAATCGGCGCGGTTCGCCCGACCAGAGACGAGAGGCCATTCAGAGACGGAAAGCACTGCGCGCCTGCGTCTCAGCGGTTCGCACCCACCCGGCAAACCCCTTTGAAAACAGGAGAAATTTCGCCACTGGCAGGCGGCCCGAACGGGTTCGAAAGGGTGATAGTGGCGGAGGGAACGGAGCGCCTGAAAACTCTGCTCGAAGTAGCGACCGGGATCTATTCTGAAATCGACGAATCCAAGGAGGTTCTGTTCAACACCCGTGCCTACGCTTGCTTGCGTTGCTTGCAAAACAGATCGTGATCAAAATGAATACAAACCAAGAGCATTTTGTGCGCGGTTGCCGGTTAAAGGCCATGGAGAATGGTCGGCGTGACGATGTGATCCGAGCACTATCCGAAGAAGTCCTCCTTGAAACGATCAATCTGATGCATCCGCTCGTGGAGGATCGTGACAATACCGATATCGCCGTTCGAGAGGTGCCTCCAATACACGACATGCCGCTCGTACCGGAAGAAATACCCCTCCACTCCGAATTCGGCTGGCACGGGCCGCGAATGCACGCCGCGCGTTTCGATTTGCTCGAATGCTGCGAACAAGCCGGTGATGTAGATCTCGGCCTGCGCCTCACCCCACCTGTCGCGCGTGTATCGGTAGATCTCGTCGAGGCGGACGGACGCCGCCTCCTGGATCCGGATCGCCATCGGATCAGGTCCTGTTCCGGGCGATCACCTCGGCGGCCGTCAGGGGCTTGTAGCTGTCCTCGGGCTCGGCGAAAGCGCGGTTCAACTCGGCCTTCAGACGGTCGAACGCTTCACGGTCGACGCGCTCCTTGTCGCGACGGATCAGGTCACGGATGTATTCGCTGACATTCTCGTAGGCCCCGTCCTCGCCGACATTTGTCGCGACGAACTCGCTGAGCGCGCCGCTGACGCGCACGGTCATGGTGGTGGTCCGAGTCATGGCGCTCTCCCTACATCGTGTGTGTTCAAGATAACCAATATCGAACACAAAACAAGGGCCGCGCTCGGCGGGCAGCGGTCCTGCTTACCCTTCTCCATCCTCGAGAACCAGGCGATCTGCCATCGTCAGCAGCAGAACCAGCACGGCATCCGAATGTCGCGCGAGCGACACCAGGTGCTCGCCGCTCGGTCCGCGCTCGCCCGCAAACCAGTATTTCACCGTACGCTCGCTGGCCCCCGTCCACCTCATAGCGGACTTGATCGCCCTATGAGTCGATCCGAGCTCCGCGTGCAACGCCATCGCCACAGCCGCGCGATAGTCGGCCGGAACGTCCTCGGGGTGCACAAATGTGCCCATCTTCGGCACAACTGTGCCCATCTTCACCCGCAACTTCATGTGTTTCTCCGCTAAATGTCTGGGGAAACATGAAAAGCGGCAGTCGTAACTTGGGCATGGGCGAGAATTAGGGAGCCATCCGCCTCGGGCAGCGCGCGTGAAGTTTTCGGGAGGCGGGCGTGGCTCGGACAAGAACACCTATATCCGGAGAGCCGGCCGAGGCGCCCGAGCGCATACTGGCGGCGGAATATGTCCGGATGTCCACTGAGCATCAGCAGTACTCGACACAGAACCAGTCAAAGACCATCCGCGAATACGCCGAACGGCGCGGCATCGAGATCATCAAGACCTACTCGGATGATGCGAAAAGCGGTCTGATCATCGGCGGCCGAAGAGCGTTGCAGCAGATGATCGCCGACGTTGAGTCAGGTTCGGCCGAGTACCGCGTGATCCTGGTTTACGATGTCACCCGCTGGGGGCGATTTCAGGACGCTGACGAGTCGGCCTACTACGAGTATCGATGTCGCAAGGCCGGGATGCAGGTCGCCTATTGCGCCGAGCAGTTCGAGAACGACGGATCGCCGACCTCCACCATCGTGAAAAGCGTCAAGCGGGCCATGGCTGGCGAATACAGTCGGGAGCTCTCGGTCAAGGTCTTTGCGGGCCAATGCCGCCTGATCGAGCTTGGCTATCGTCAGGGCGGCCCGGCCGGTTTCGGGTTGCGCAGAGCGTTGCTGAACGAGCGTGGCGAGGTCAAAGCCGAACTTAAGCGCGGTGAGCACAAGAGCCTTCAGACCGACCGCGTGATCCTGGTCCCCGGCCCCGAAGAGGAACAGCGGGTCGTCCGGCGTATATACGAAATGTTCGTCAACGAAGGGC
>JAWLHD010000188.1:0-7592 GCA_041690555.1 Anaerohalosphaeraceae bacterium | reverse complement strand
ATTAGGGGCATCACGGGCCTGTGGTATGACGGCACGCCCTTCAACATCAGTTTCGAAACCCGTTGGGAGCCCGAGTACGGCCCGGCCTGGAAGAACATCGAAGTCATCACCCCCGAACCGGCAACGCTGCTTCTCATGGCTCTTGGAGGCCTGCTGTCGCGCCGACAGCGCTGATCGCATCACCGTACGCAAACGCAAGGGACCGGTCCTTTTCAGTGACCGGTCCCGTTTCGCAAACTGCCATTGCGAAAGATGTTTTCGCCTGCACTGCTCCCGGCCGCTGAATGGGCCCAGTGACTTCGTGAATGGGAGGATTCGTGGCTCTTATGGGTCCTTTGGATCGGCGTGTGCGGGCGTCGGGAATGCGCCGTAGTCGATGCAAACAGTTTTTCGCCTCTCACGCGCTTGCGCGTGTGCAGGGGGCGCGATTGCATGGCGTTAAATCAGGGGGCGCCATTGCATGGCGTTAAATGCAGCGGAAGCGCCTTTGGCGAGACCTGTTTTTATGGGGTGGGTGAGTTGGGTGTGCTGGATTCGGCGCCCCTGAGCGGGTCGAGGGCGGTGGAGCTGGCGGCGTGGGCAGGCACTTGGGTTTGTTGGGGTGGGGGGGCAGGTGAACCCGCCGCACTTCCGTGCGGGGGCTAAGTGGGGCAGGATGCCCTTGCCACGGGGAGGGGCAAGTTGCCGGTATTTGTGTTGAGGTCCTGGGGGAATTGTGTAGAGTAATGTATCCGGCCGGATCGGACGAATCCTGTTCCGGGCGGGCAGCGGTATGCGCGCGCAGGCAGGGGTGCGATAACCAAGAAGGAGCAACATGGATACTGTTGTGAGATTCCGGTTCGATTGGCGCGGACAGTGCCTGATTGAGAACGGACATGCGGTGCTGGAGGGGCTTGGCCGGTCGAAGATGCGTGTTCTGGAGGAGTGCCTCGCGGAAACGATGAGGCTTGTTCGGGAGTACTGTCGCGAGCTGTATTACGACCTGACGGGTAAACATATTCAGTTGCGTGTTGCGGATTCGGACGGCGGTGGGCGGTGGATTCAGTTGCGGCCGCATGATGTGCTGCTGGACGTGCGGATGCTGGATGCGGCGGAGGGGGGAGAGCCGGCGGCACGGGATTTTTTAGTGGGGAGCCTTGAGGGGGCGTTTTATCACCTTTGCCATCCGGAGGAGCATGTTTCGCAGGCGAAACTGGCGCATCTTCGTTTTTTGAATGCTCATCCGGATATACTGAATTCCACGGTCGAGCGGCTTGAAGCAGAGGACTTCGGCGTCGAGGGTCGTCTTCGGCTGGCGGAGCTTCGGGAGGCGAGGACGCTTGTTTTGCTGGAGCGTTTCTGGAAGTGGTTCGGGGAGTCTGGCGGTGCGCAACGGGTTCTGGATTTGTGTGTTCATCCGGGTCCGCGTGCGCGTTCGGCGGTTCGTGAGACTCTTGTTCGTTATGCGGGCCAGTATGCGGTTGAGAGGAGTTTGTCGGCGGAGGCGATCAATCGGCGGATCGCGGGCTTTCGGCACTTTTTCGTTGAGGAGGATTCGGCGGTTTTCGTTTACCGTCTGGGTCGGTACGTTTTTAAGGCTGCGCGAGTATGTCGCGAGCGGCGTCGTGACGCGTGGTCGAGTTCGGCGGCATGTGAGTCGGTTTTTCACGAGGGCTTGCGGACGGATATATTCTGCGATCACGGGGAGTACATAGGGCCCTGGCTGGAGCAGTTGGAGCTTCAGAGCAAGGACTATTCGTTCGAGGCGCTTAGCCGGATGCTGCAGTCGGAAGATCTGCACACGGTGAATACGGCGGTTGACGAGCTGGTGGATATGATTCGCAAGAAGATGAATCACCAGGCTCTGCGGCTGCTTTATGCTGCGCTGTATTACTGGCGCGGGGATCGGCGGGACATCAGTCGGTCGGTTGGTCTGCGTGTGAGCAAGCTTCTGGAGGACATATTGACTGAGCGGCCTCCGCAGTTTCCTCCGAGCCGGGTGAACCGTAGTATCTTTCGCGGGGAGCCGGTTGTGGTTCGTGTGCGTGTGCAGAAGCCTTATCGGATTGCGGCGGCGAAGGTTTCGGCGCGGATTCAGTGGGCTATAAACGGGCACAGGAAGATGCCGGTTGGGATGGAGCTTGATACTGCGGAGAGCCGGGGTAACCAGCTTGCGTTCAGTGTGCAGTTGCCGCGGCGTACGGGATGGATTCACTATGCGGTGCAGATTTCGTTCGACAAGGGCAAGAGCTGGCATTACGAGAAGTTCGACGGTCAGTCGCAGGGTCTTCTGAAGTCGGTTGCGGACGAGCGCGGGGAGCGCGTGCTGAGCTTTTACTGCGACACGTTCAATTTGAAGCTTGACGATCAGTGGCGCGCGGTGCGGGATTCGTCGGGGGCATACGTTTACGGGACGTTCGACGATCTTGCGGATCAGTTGGAGGCGATTCGGGCGGAGGGTTATACGCGGATATATCCTTTGGGTGCGCTGGAGCTTGGCTGGGCTGGGGAGGCGGGGCCGGACCCGTCTGTGTTCAGTATATGGGACGGTCGCACGGTGCGGCGCGATATGGGGGGGCCTGAGGCGCTGCTGCGGCTTGGGGCGCGGGCGAAGGAACTTGGGATGAAGGTTCTGTTGGACGTGGTGTCGCATTTTTCGCGGGCGAACGCGGAGTATGCTTATGACATGCCTGTTTATATTGCGGACGGGAGCGGGCGGCTGTCGCGTCGGGCGGGCTGGGACGGGGAGTGGGACGAGTGGCGAGACAGCTTCATGGTGAATATGCGGGACCTTGCGAACGTCGAGCGGATTGCGGCGCTTTGCGAGGAGCTGACACGTCTGGGGTTCGGGCTGCGGTTCGACGTGGGGCACGGGTTCGACACGGTTTTTCCGGTTGACGAGAGCACGAACGGGCTGTCGCGGACGCTGGGTCAGGTAGTCGGTCCGGGTTTTGAGCCGGTGGACCTGCGTGGTACGTGGGAGCCGAATATCGCGATGCTTTATATTTGCTATCGCGTTCAGAAGAGCGTTCCGCAGGCGCTGTTTGCGTACAGTGAGCAATGGCACGGCAACGAGGCCCGGATGATCAAGGCGGGCACTATACCGTACAATGCGGTGATCAAGAACCTCGAGAATATTCGCAGCGGGGAGCCCGTCGGCGGTTTTATGGGTCTCAACGACAACCTGGGCTACCTTGGGCGGGTGACGGGTTACTGCGGTGGTCAGACTTTGTCGCTGTTCAACAGCCACGACGAGGAATCGCCGGCGAGCAACTACCAGAATATGATCTGGCCGGCGGCGGCGTTTCTGGTTTTCAGCAGCTATGGTCCGATCATGTACCATATCAGCCGTCTTCCGGACGAGCGGACGGGTTCGTTTCACAGACGTTTCGACCAGGCTTACAACGAGTGCTGGAAGCACTGGGTGAACAACCGGTTTGCGCATCCGTGGGCGGATGAGGCACGTGCTCGCGAGGCGATACTGGCGTCGTATCCGATGCTGCGCGGTGTCGGCGGGTATATGCGGGGGCTGTATAATTTCGTGGATGCTCATCCGGCTCTGAAGAAGGGTCAGATCAGCGCGGTGCCGACGAACAACGATCGGATTGCGGCGTTTATTCGTTCTTACGGCGAGCAGCGTTATCTTTGCGTGTTCAATTTTCCAAATCCCGTGGGGCAGGGTCAGCAGGCGGTGATGCGTGAGTTCAATTTTGCGGTACGTTTTCCGGACTGGCCGTCGCAGGGCAAGTTCGAGGTTGACGCGATCTACGAGTTTCGCGAGCGTTACAACAACGTCGAGGGGCGTATGCGTCGGGGGCGACGATCGTACTGGTCAGGTGAGGAACTGACGGAGCTGGGATTCGGCGGGACTCTTGCGCCCGTTTCTTCGCACGTGTATGAGGTTTTGTACCGGGATCATCTTATCCACGAGCGGAATGTTATACCGGATTCGTTCCTGCGTTACTTTCGATGGGGCAAGGAAGATCGGGCAAACCATGCTTATATAGCTCGGGCGTTTAGTCATGCCATTGCGGGCAAGGGGCGTTTCGAGCGTTTCGCGGATCTGTTTTCGGTGGCTGTGGGCTGGCTGAACCGTTACCGGCGACTGGGTATAGGGGAACTGGGGCTGATTCTGGCGGAGATCAGCGAGAGGTCGGCTGAGGATCGGGCGAAGGTTGTGGAGTTTCTACTTCGCATAGCGGTGAGGGAATCGGACGGTTTCGACGCGGAGACGGTTCGCGCTGCGGTTAGCGTTTTGCAGTCGCTGAATATCGGGACACTTGCCCTGGTATCGCCGGAGTCCCGTTTCAGCGGTTCGGCGGGCGGGGTTGGGATTTATACGACGGACATAGCGGACGTTCTGAGCGAACTGGGTTTTCACGTGGTGGTTGTTACTCCGCTTTACGAATGCGACCGGGAGTCGATTACAGCGAATTTCAATCCTCGTTACGAGGGTCACAGCTTCAGCATGCGTTTTCCTTCTTTCGACGAGTCGACGCAGACAACGGGGATGGAGCATGATGCGGAGGTGGTCAATCTTTTGCGGTCGCGGCTGACTCGCTTGACTCACGGTCGGCGTTCGCGGGTTGACGTTTTGTATTTGGAGAACGCGAAGTACTTTGATCGGCCGTACGGTGGTTCGACATCGGAGGACAAGCTGAGGCGGGCGCGTCTGTTGTCGCAGGGCGCGCTGGAGGCGCTTCGGTGCTACAACTACTATCCGTCGATCATCCAGATGAACGAGTGGCCGACGTGGCTGGTGGGGGCCTATCTTACGCACTGGAGCGAGTTCAGGGATGATCCACATTTTGCGCGGACGAAGGCTTGCAGCATACTTCACAATCCGCATCCGGCGTACGGGATCGTGCTTGACGAGCACAACCCGGCGAAGCGGGATTATTACTGCCGGGTGATCGGGCTGGAGCCGTCGTTTCACTGGGAGACGGCGTTCAATCCAGAGAGCGCCAGCGGGCACGAGCTGGACCTTATGCACGTGATGCTGATGACGTCGGAGTTCGTCGGTACCGTTAGCAAGGCGATGCGTCAGCGGATACTTGATGAGCCGTGGCTTTTCGGTCATTGGCGACTTTTCAGGGAGAAGGCGGAGAGCGGTCGTTTTTTTGCCCGTCGCAACGGTTTCAACATGGCGGCGCGTCAGCGGTTCTGGTTCGGGACGAAGCGGAGCATACTGGAGACTTACGACAACCGGGCTCGGCGGCGGCTGTTCAGGATATGCCTTGAGCGAAAGGCCGGGGCGAAGCTTCTTCTTCAGGGTGATCCGCGGATTAATCTTACGCCGGACGGCGAGGTTGATCACGTGATATTCGCGATGCTTCACCGGATAAGCAGGCAGAAGGGATTCGAGCTGCTTGTCGACTGGAAGGTTTACGACGTTTTCGGTCGTCGCGAAGTTCGCTTTGAGCCGTGGAACATGTGGGGTCCTACGGTTCTGGAGCATTTTCTGTCGTGCGATCCGCGGATTCAGTTTGTTATCTGCGGGCGGGTCGAGGACAGCTTCGACGGAAGGCGATTCGACATGCAGTTTCGCCGTATCGCGGGGCGAGAGGATCTTCGATGGCGTTTTGCATATCACCCGGAAGGTTCTCTGCCGCCGGCTCTTTACCGGAACGTTTACGTGGGCAGCCAGTACTTCGTGATGCCTTCTGGCGGTGAGGTTGGGGAGCCCTGCGGCATCAGTCAGCAGGAGGCGCACGCCGGGGGCACGCCGGTGATTGCACACCACCAGGACGGCCTGCAGAGGACCGTGTCGGACAAGGATTTCGGGGATACGGCGCATCCGACCAACGGCATTAAGTTCAGGGGTTTCACGGGCGAGTCGCTTTTAGAGGCGCTTCTGGACGGGGTAGAGGTTTACTACAATAACCGGCGGCGGACGTACAGGGACTCGGACGGACAGCCGCGGCGGCTGCGGTACCGTGACATGTGTTTCAATGCGTTTCACACGGACCACCGGTGGCTTCGTCTTCTGCATGATTACATCGGGATGTACGCGGAGATACTCGGGGTGGGGCTTCCGGATCATCTGGATGCGGCGAGACTTATAAGCGAGATGCAGTTTATCCGGGACGGTCATCTCGGTGACGTGGTGCTGAAGAAGGGGATGGATATGCCGCGTGCGGTTGACGCGCTGGTTGGTGCGATGGGCAGCGAGATAGTGAGTTTGCGGCGTGCGGCGTCGAGTGCGATTCTTCGATTGAGCGGATCGCCGGGCGTTCGGGGCCGCGTGGATATACGGCGGCGTCTTCAGCGTGCGGCGGAAGGGGAGGCAATGCCGCTGCGGGAGGCGGCGAGGGAGTGTCTTAAGCTGTTCGACAAGCAGCGGGATTGAGGATCGGCTTTTGCCGGGGCTTTTTGGGTTTGTGTGCGCAAATCGGCTTTGAGGGTCTGATAGAATCGCCGGCGAGGGCGCTGAATGCGCGTTGGCGCGACAGAGCAAGCACATTTTCCTCGGAGCTATCACGCAGGCGAAACCGTTCGGGACCCCAGAGGCCAAAATTTCCGCCCGGCGAACAGATGCTTCAAGTTTTGACCTCTGCCCAAACGGTTTTGCATTTTTTGGGATGCTGAACCGGCGGAGAATGCGCCAGCCTTGGCGCCCGGTATTGCAATTCGGGGGGGATTTCCGTATGATGGACAGCCTGTGCATTGTGTGTTGGTTTTCTATCAGTAGGAAGTCCCGTTGTGAAATCATCAGGTTTGAAGGCGCTGCGTTTTGCGGTGCTGATCTGCTGCGTGGGTGTATGTTTTGCCGCCGGGTCGGCGAAGTGCGAGATACGCATCGAGAATCTTGCCGACGGTGAAGCGGTGGATTATCAGTTGCTGCTTGTGCGGGGATCTTGCGCGGGCAACGGCGGGGATGAGGTGAGTGTATCGACGGAGTCGGGGGATACGGTGTGGCCTGTGGTCGGCGGGCGGTTCAAGGCTCTGGTGATGCTTCGGCCGGGGCACAATGAGATTATCTTTTCCGCGGCGAGTGGGGCGACGGAGCGGCTGGCGATTCGATACAGGCCTCGTCGGACGGGTCCGTTTGTGCGGCTGATGTACGTGGTGGCGGGGGATTCGGACGGGAGTTTTCAGGCGCCGGCGGGGGAGCCTTCGGACATGGCCAGTGCTCAGAGGCGGATTGCGCTGGGTGGGCTGCTGCTGCAGACGGCGACGGCGGAGCTGATGTATGAGGCGGGGTATGGGCGGAAGACGTTCAGACTACAGTACGATGCAGCGGGGGAGGTGGAGACGGTGATTCACCGGGCAAGACTTACGATGAAGGAGGCGCACGAGATGACGGGCCTTCAGATATGGCGGAGGCTGTATCATGATCTGAATCAGTGCGGGGAGACGTGCCGGAGCCTGGCGATATTGCAGATGACGCGGTACGATTCGGCGGAGAAGAAGGCGTATGTTCATACGGCGCTTGGCGGGGGGTCGCTTGCACTGTTCGGGTCGGGGGGGCTGCATACGTGGCCGGAGAGGCTGGAGGACGTCGTGCAGTGTTTTTCAGATGGGCGGAGCGTGGCGGATTTCGGGCAGTTGGACGACAGCGCTTTTCGCAAGACGTTCTGGGCGAATTACTCGACGGGATTAGGGGCGTGTCT
>JAWLHD010000187.1:0-7607 GCA_041690555.1 Anaerohalosphaeraceae bacterium | reverse complement strand
CATCAGCGTATACCACGCCGCCATCTGGCTCTCACCCGTCGGCTCACCGGAATTGATGCCGTCCCAGTCCTCCTTTGCCCCGCCGTAGTGCGTCGCCGAAAACGCCGTATCAGGCCGCTCCACAGGATTATAAAGTCCCCAGTACAAACCATTGACAAAGAGGTGAACAAATGTGCCCTGTGAAGTCGGATGCCCAAGAGCAATCTGCAGCCGTCGAATATACTCGTCGCGGATATACTGCGAAGCCGCCCCGCCCCAGACATACGCATCGTTGAAGTTCGCCCGCAGGATGATCGTATCGAACGAATCCGCCGCGTCCGGCCCGAACAATGGGTACCGCAGCTTTGAATCGCCGTACATCCGCTTGAACAATAGGCGAAACGTCTTCTTGGCCTCCTGCCTGCCTACGCCGCCGTAAATCCGCACCCCGCAATTGACCTGAAAACCGTCTGCCCCATCCGGATGTATCAACTCCACCGAGCCTGCACGCTCCCATCCGGGACCCTGACCGCTCCAGTTGGTATATATGCCGCTGGGCCCGAACAGGTCCGCCACGTCCATGACCAGCGACATAGTCGGCAGAGACTTCAAATCGTCCTTCAGTGTCGCAATGTTCGGCGCCACCACACGCTGATCCATCGCATAATCCCAGCCACCCGGAAAACCCGCCGGATCGGCAGGCTGATTGAGAACATCATCCAGGAATATGTATGTCTGCGTATCCACATTCGTTGACAGCCACCCCGGCTTGAACGCCATCGCCCGAAGCGTTGTCGTCTTATTCACCACGACAGGACCCGTGTACACCTGCCCGCGGGTCTCATTAGGCCACGTGCCGTCCGTCGTATAATGTATCGTCGCACCAGGCGTAGCAGTTGATATCTCCACTTCAAAAGGTGCATCATAAAAACCGCGATCCACACTGAACGACGTATCCGCAACAATATCCAGTGCGCCCGCCACGTTGAGCGCACCCGGAGTCGCCGTCGTGAAATACTGCGGCACGCCAAGGCTGCTCGAAGCCGTAAGTTCCGGCAGCATCATAAAATTCGGATCGCCCGCCGAATCGTTCACCGCATGAATCGCCAGCACGTTTCTACCCTCGCGCAGATCGCGGACGTGATCGGAGATATCGAACCGAGCCCACTGCCGCGACAGCGCGTCGGGCCGGTCCTGATCCGCCTGCGAATTCCACTGCGGCATACCCCCAAGATTGTCCCGCGTGACTTCCACGCCGTTCAAGTACGCCGCAAATCCGTCGTCGTATTTCATGCCGAGCGTCAGCGTATCAAAAAGTTCCGCCTCGCCCTCGCCGAGATCGAATTGCAGACGAGCCCACAGAGACGCGTTCACGTCGAGCATTTGCTCTTTCAGGTCCTGGCCGCCAATGCCTCCCTGAAGCATGAACACATCGAACGCATACGCCCTTTGCCCGTCCGGGCTCGAAGGATCCGCCTCCGCGCGAACCGTAAACGTACCGTCCGCAGCCGTAATACCGGTCCAACGCGCCACGTATCCCTGCGCAAGATTGTCGCCCGTATTGAATCGCACCTTGTTCTCGGCCAGAACGTCCACGCCGCTGGTGCTGGCGTTGGCGTACGTGTCCGCCCCGATCAGCGTGTACACCGTGTACCGGTTGTCATAGCTTCCTCGCGCCGACGACGTTGCAAACGTGTACTCCGTCGACGGATCCAGACCCGTGAACGTTACGTCCACCCACCATCCCGCTGAGCCGTAATAGATCACCCCGGTCATGTCCGCAAGACCGCCGAACGTGGCGTATGCATCAGTGCCGACGGCGCAATCCCGTCCACCGGTGCCGCTCGGCTGCCAATTCACCCCTCCGCTCTGCGTAAGCGTAACGGTGATGCCCATGTCCTCACCGGTCGCCTGATCCACCAGAGGCCCGCTCGTCACACCGGAAAACCCGTTACCGATGCCATAGGCGGTAACGTTTTCACCGATGTATTGCTCCGCATTGTAAACACAATCATTGTAGGCGGCGCGAGGCTTTCCGCCGAATCCGAACCCCAGCCCCGTCGAGCCCCTCTGCCAGCCGCTGTCGTCAAATGAAACGCGTTTCCAGTCCAGCCCGGCGTCCTCCTGCCGCGGTACCAAATAAGCCGCCGGCGCACCCGCCGGCGCCAGCGTTCGTCCGTACTGGCGCAAACCGTAAGAGATATTCGTTAACTGCGGCGGGTAACCGTCTGCGTAAGCATGCACTATCCGTCCCCTCTCGTCGGTCAGTGCAAGATACTCTCCGCCGGCGTCCAGCCGGAAACTCGTGTGCAGCGGTGCACCCGGCTCCGACCGGTCCTTGCCCGAAGCGAAGACAATCAAGAAATCATACGCATTCAGCACAACGCCGTCGCCGAACCGCCATTGAGTAAGATCGGAGGCCTTATCGGTCAGGTGCCACCCGCCAAGACTGATCGCCTCGTCCGTGGGATTGTATAACTCGATCCAGTCCGACGAATCGCCGTCTTCGTCCAGCAAGTCCCCGGGCCCCAATGGCAACTGGCTGGCGTTGCTCGCCATGAATTCATTAATCACCGCCGACAGCCCACGCACCCGCCAGTTCGCCGCAAGACGCACGAAATCCCCCAAGTTAACGCCGTCCGCACCGTCAAGGTCCACATGGCAGGCTGGCACGATGCAGTCAGGATCAAGCCACCTCTCGGCAAGCATCACAAGATCGGCAAAATCCACCTTGTGATCCTCGTTCAGGTCGCCCGTCGGATATAGCTGACCCAGAGCGCCCGCCCCGACGCCCACTACAAACAGCAATAGAATACAGCGGCCGATATAAGTCCTCAGCATGTCCAGCCTCCATAGATGCACCTCAGCGGGTGTGCCGCGATTGCGACAACGCGATATAAGTTGTTCATTTGCAGATGTTTATCATACCACAAAACCATGTCTTTGTCAAAGATTTGTTTGCCCTCACCTTGTGCGCACCCGCGCCGCAATATCGCACAACGCGCGAACTTGTGGACTTTAATATCGGACCTTAGAAATATATATTGATTTGAATTTTCGCGCCTTGTATAATCGACCTTTTGATCAGGACGCGAGGGCAGACTCCAATGGCAGGACATGTTCAGCACTTGAACGGTGAATGGCAGTTTCGTCAATATCCTTCCGGTGCGCGCCGGATGCGCGATCTTGACGGACAAGACTGGACGAACACACGAGTGCCTTCATCGATCTACAGCAGCCTGATCGAGGCAGGACTGATCGACCGCGCCGACATCGACGCAAACCCCGCCGACTACGTTCACATCAGCGATACCCCCTGGATATACCGCAAGCGGTTCGACGCTGACCCGGACCTGCTGTCATGCAGTCGTGTTGACCTCGTTTTCGAAGGCCTCGACACTATCGCCAATATCTGGCTGAACGACAAGCTCATCGGCAAGACCGACAACATGTTCATCCCGCACCGGTTCGACATAACCGGCCTCCTGCGACCGCAAAACAATCGGCTCCTCGTCCGGTTCGATCCCGCTGCAGCGCACGCCGAAAGACTCATGAATCGATACGGCAAACTCACGGATTTCGCATTCGGCTATTCCTGCCGCCCGTACATCCGCAAGGCACAGTACCAGTTTGGCTGGGACTGGTGCCCGCCCCTTCCCGGCTGCGGTATCTTCCGCCCCGTCAGGCTCGAAGGCATCGCCGCAGCCCGCATCGAAGACGTTCACGTCCGCACCATACACTGCACCGAAGCCGTCGCCGACGTCGCCGTCGCACTGCAGCTCGACACGCAAACAGCCAGCGCCGCGGACACCTTCCCGCTGACCTGCAAACTGCAGCTCTCCGGACACGGCCAATCCGTCGCCCAGACGCTCACGTTTCATCCTGGCCGTGATCGCCAGTCGACCATTCTGAGAATCGAAAAACCCCGCCTGTGGTGGCCCAACGGCTGCGGATCCGCAGCTCTGTATGACCTTAACGTCCAACTGTTCTCCTCCGACCGCTGCATCGATCGAACAAACGCCAGATGCGGCATTCGCTCGGTGCGCCTCAATCGGACACGGGACGCTCATGGCGAAAGCTTCGCCTTCGAGGTAAACAACCAGCCCGTACACGTCCGAGGCGCCAACTGGATACCAATCACCATCTTCCCCGGCGCCCAGACACGGGCCGATTACGAATCGCTCCTCAAAGACGCCGCCGACGCAAACATCAATATGCTTAGAGTCTGGGGCGGCGGCTATTACGAAAACCAAGACTTCTACGATCTGGCCGATCAACTCGGCATAATGATCTGGCAGGACTTCATGTTCGCCTGCTCCTACTATCCCGACCGTCAGTGGTTTCTCGATGCGGTCCGAAGCGAAGCCGAAGCGGTGATAAAACGCCTCCGCAGCCATCCTTCTCTGGCCATCTGGTGCGGCAACAACGAAATCGACTGGCTCCACGAAGATAACCGGCTCGGCAAAGGCCGCAAGTTCTATGGCAAGGCAATTTACCACAAACTGCTGCCTGCACTGCTGTCCGAACTCGACCGTGAACGGGACTATATACCAACCACCCCAATCGCCAACCGAGGCCGCATGAACGAGCCCACGTCAGGAACTGTGCATCAGTGGCAGGTGTGGAGTGCAAACCGTCCGGCACGCGACTACTCCGACACCGACAGCATCCCCCGCTTCGTAACTGAATTCGGCCTCCAATCGCTTCCCGACCCGGCAACTATCCGAACCTTCTGTCCGCCTGAAGACCTGCACATATCCGGCCGCACACTCGATCGTCATAATTACCAGCTCGACGGTAACTCACGACTCGTACATTACGCCTCCGAACTATTCCCGCCCACAGCCGATCTCGAACGCTTCGCCTATCTCACCCAGCTCACACAGGCTCGGCAGGTCAAGCGTTATGTCGAACACCTGCGAATCCACAGCCCGGTAAATCGAGGCGTGATGTTCTGGCAATTCAACGACTGCTGCCCCGCAATAAGCTGGTCGGCGATCGATCACCTCAAACGTCCAAAGGCGCTGTATTATTACGCCAGACGGTTTTTCGCCCCGGTATGCATAGGACTGGTCTCGCAGCACGCCAAAAGGCCCGATCTCGATGAACCGCTCCGTGCCGAACATGCAATAGTCGTCAACGACTCGACGGAGCCTTTGATTGGAACGCTCGTGTGCCGGCTGCTTGACCTCGGTGGAGAGGTGCTGGACAGGCTGGACCTGCCGGTCGCCGCGCAGCCGCTGACGGCAACGGGACCCATCCGCCTACCCAAAGAGATCGCCGCTCCGCCCCGCCCAGAACGCTGTATGCTGCTGCTGCAACTCAACAACCACCACGGAGTCATCGCTGAGAATCACTTCCTATACCTCGCCGACAAGTACGTACAATGGCCGCGAGCCGAGATCAGCTCCCGGTTGTCACAATCCGATAATGGCAAATGGATGCTCACACTGACCAGCGGTGCTGTCGCAAAAGACGTGCAGATCACGGCACATTGCCGCCTCAGCGACAATTACTTCGACCTGATGCCCCGGCAGCCGCGTGCCGTCTTGCTCCAAACCGACGGCGGCGATCCTCCTCTTCAGCAGGACTTGGCAATCCGAATGGTCAACACAAGCGTCTGAGCGGCGACAGCGATATTGCACCGTCGTGCACTACATCCGCCGGCCGCCCGGATCCATGTATCGGTCGCCCATTCGATCTTCGCCGTAGGGCCGACGCCCATCCGGGTACACTCCGCCGCCGTAAGGAGTCCGCTGCTGCCGGAAAATGTCCACCTTGCCGGCACTGCGCGACATGCTTATCTGGACCGGCTTGGTGACCGCGTCATCGATCATTGCGTACTGCGTCTTCATGTCCCCCGTCCAGTTGTTCTTGCGCACCGGAACGTGTCTCATCGTCATGCTGTCGGTGGTATACAGCATCTCGATCAGTTCAGAACGAATCATCCGAAGCCCGGTCCACGCATCCGACCTGATCACGTCGACCATCATCGCCCCGGTGCCGAAGTCAATCTTCTCCGGCATAACCGCCTGCCCGCCCATCGGGCCGTATTCTTCATAAGTGTCCAGTCGGCCCCCCGCCGGTGTCTGCGGCCTCAAATCCACAGACTTGCCTATCGCTTCTCCGGGACGAACCTCGAAGTCCTGCTTGCGCCAATTGCCCAAGTGGTACTTCGCCACCTCCACCACAACACCTCTCTCGCTCGAACGAGCCAGCTCCGTCGGGAAGAAGTAGACCATCGGCTCAATCACAACCTTTTGGGGAGCATCAGCAAACTCGCTCCACAGGATCACCTGATCCTTGCGCTGCTCATCCTGCGCGCTCAGCCAGTTCTTGCCGGCAACCGGATTGAATACCCCCAGCCGAATCCGGTACTCGTAAGTGTTCCCCGGCTCCACCGAGTCGTCATGCGCCCAGAACACAAGCGGTTCCCGCATCTCTGCCAGACGCGTCCGTTCGTCGATCAAGACTTTCACATTGTCCGCCACCACGTCCACCGTGCCGCGCTGCTGCGGCTGCCGCAGGCGACGCGGATCGCCGACGCCGTACATTTCACCCGGCTCGTCGTAATACATGCCTTCCGTCGGTGTCCGTCCCCGAAGCGTCGGATCATTAGTCCGCCCGCGCACTGGCGGAGTCGCAGTCCGCGGAACCCCGGTAACGGCGTCTGAACCGCCGCGACCTCCTTGGACTGGCCTGCCCGCCCCGGTGTCAAACGCAGATGGATCCCGACCGCGAGTCCCAATCGCACGCTCCCGCTCCAGGCGAAGAGCCTCCCTTTTCTCGCGATCCAGTATCTTCACGTACTCCTGATAGAATGAAGGCGTCAGCCAGACGGTGTCGGCGCTGGCAAAATCATACGGACGAGGTTGCAAAATGTTGCGCTGAAGATCGAACGGCTTGAATTGAGCCTTTTGCATCGAAATGTCGTACTTCAGTTCCTCAGCCTTCTCGGGCACAGCCAGCCTTGCCCGGTATTGGTCGATTCTCGGGCGAGGCACAACCTGCCACTCGCTCCACTGCCCGTTGTCCAGCAGCCGTCGCCGCTGCAATTGCGCCGACGCGAATACCGGTGTCGCCAGTTCTTCATCCTTCCATTCCGGCCGGAGATTGCGACCCATGACAAAGCTCTGTTTGAAATTACGGTATAGAGCGGCAACGTCGATACTCGCCTGAACCGTAACCAGATCAATGTCGCCCAGCGTCGCCAACGCTCGCTCATAAGGATTCTCCGGGGTAACCTCGTCCACCGGAACATGGGCCGCCCCGCGGAACGAAGCCGCCGACGCGTCACGCGCCGGTGGCACCGGCGGCAACGAGTACTCCCTGTCCTCCGCTATCATCTCCGTCCGACCCGGCACAACGAGCTTGAAGTCCGGAACAGCCTCAAGAGGAGATTGCAGCCGCGCTGCATACATATCTTTGTGATTGCCCGTATACTCCACGTGGACTGCCGGCTCCTTCAGCTTGGCGTCGAGCCTTTCAGCTTGCGTACGAACATGCCGGTCCACTTCGCCAGGACCCAGCTTCCGACCGCTCACAACAACGGCGTTCGGACCGCCTATCACAAAAAGCCACAACAGCGCAAGACTCACAAGCACCGAAACGCCCAGTACAATCTTCTC
>JAWLHD010000186.1:0-7610 GCA_041690555.1 Anaerohalosphaeraceae bacterium | reverse complement strand
GTGCCGATCCCCACCCCCGCGACATCGTCCAGCGAAACCCCTGATTCCACCAGCAGAGTCCTCGCCCCCCCCAGAATCCGCTCCACCACCACCTCCGGACCCATTTCCGCCCCCGTTGGGACCGATGCCTTGCCGACAAGATTGATATCCGAATCAAAGCACCCGATCTTGATGTTTGTGCCGCCCAGATCCACGCCAAGGTAATACTCTGTCATAGCTCACCGTAGAAATCCAAAGTTTCCAATTCTCCGACGTTACCGCCAATGTAAGCCAAACGCCTGGGTATTCTACACCAAATCGCCATCGAAGGCCAAAGATAATTTCCCGCAACGCCGCATCCGTTACATGCCTGTTGAAAAAACGCCGACTTTGCCCTATATTTGGCGGCCACACTAAGGAGTATTGAGTTGGCAAGATTTTTCTGCGAGGACGTACGGTTAGGGCGGATCGCGCTGGATTCAACTGAAGCCCACCACCTCATGCACGTGTTGCGTCTGCGCGCGGGCGAAGCGGTTGAGGTGATGGATGGCCGGGGCGCCGTCGGCACCGGCATCGTCGCCGAGATAGGCCGCAAGTCGGTTGTCGTTGATGTCCGGCGGGTCGAACAGGCACAGAGGCGGCAGAACGGCCGTCTGATTATAATAGCAAGCATACCGAAAGGCGTGCATTTGGATGCCCTTGTAACACAGTGTACGGAACTTGCGGCGGACCATATCGTGCTGACGGTGTTTGAACGCACGGTGAAGCAGCCCGCCGGCCAAAACTTTGTGGAGCGCTGCCGCAAGCTGACCATTGCCGCCGCCAAGCAGTGCGGACGCCCCTTCCTGCCAGTGCTCAGCGGGCCAGAAACGCTCACCGGCGCCTTGAGTGAGTTAGCTGACCAGTACCCGGCGGCGAAAATCGTCTTCGGACGCTGCGACAAGACCACCCAATCAATAGCCGACGTCCAGATCGGCGGCACAGATGTGATAGCCGTTGTCGGTCCCGAAGGAGGCATGACCGAGGAAGAAGAGAAGTTTCTCGAACAACACAAAGCCGTCGGGGTGCGGCTGGGCGAAAACATACTGCGAGTTGAAACCGCGGCGATGGCATTCTGCGCCATCTGCGCCGCCCACAGGTAGAGGACACACTTGGAACTGCTCACCGTTATCACAATAGCCGTCGGGCTGGCCATGGACGCCTTTGCTGTAAGCATCGCCGCCGGCGCCGGCTACCGACAACTGCGCATCCGCCACGCGCTGCGCATGGCGGTATTCTTCGGAGCATTCCAGGCGGTCATGCCGATCCTGGGGTGGTTTGCCGGGGCGGCTTTCAAACATGCGATTGAAGCTTACGACCACTGGGTGGCCTTCGCGATTCTCCTGCTGATAGGCGTCAAGATGATTTACGAAGCCTTCAAGATCGAGCAGGCGGAAAACCCATCCAATCCGTCGAATCTTGCGATCCTGCTGACCTTGTCCGTTGCAACGAGCATCGACGCCCTGGCGGTCGGATTTACACTTTCACTGATTACAAACTCCATTGCAACGGCGGTCATTATTATCGGATTGATCACCTTCGCTCTGTCGTTTCTGGGATGCGCAATCGGCAAGCGACTTGGGCACCTGTTCGAGAACAAGATGGAAATCCTCGGCGGCTGTATCCTCATCGGAATAGGCGTGAAAATTGTCGTCGACCACTTCATGGCTGGCAATTGAGCCGGGGCACAGATCGCGAGAACCGCACCGTTAACGTATTTTACAGTCGAACAAATTAGCCGTATATAACATATATACAGATAATGAAGAGTAGGGCGGGAAACGAGCTTTTACTGTTTGGATTGGCGGATCGCATGATGTAAACGGGGAGCAAACTTGACGGTGTTTTTCGTTGGGGCAGATTCACGAGCCCGGTTAGTTTCCGGGCGGGAGGAACGCCGGTGGCGCCGCAAGTAGACAACAAGTTGCCGGGCGATAAAAGGGTAGACGCGGGTCTACCTTTTTTTGTGTACCGGTGGAGCGTGCGGCGGGGTACAGGGCAAGCAAAGGTGGCGGTTTTATCGGCGGGTGCAATTTTCCGCCGGCCCAATTACGGTGCGATGCGTATATGCAGACGTGATGGCAGCCGAACCTGACAGGAGAACCACTATGAAAGAGCTACCGCAGGACAACAAGGCAGAGGCGTTGAGTCGCCTCTTGCGGCGAATCAATCAAGGGATTGATCCGAAACTCCTGCGCAAGGAAGCCAATCAGCTTATCAGCCGGGTGACGCCAGATGACATCGTTTCCGCCGAAGAACGGCTCGTCAAGGACGGTTACTCGGCGACGCTTGCGGCTCAGCTTGCCGCGGCGTTTGTGCTCATGGGCGTACTGGAAGGCCACACACTCAACATAAAGAAGGAGTTGCCGCCCAATCATGTCCTGCGAATGGTCCTTGCGGAGCATGAAATGCTTCGGTGCTTCCTGGCCGACCTTCAGGACGTAACGGAGCTGCTGTGCAAGGCGGGCGCGATCACAAATACCTGCGGTGAGTTCATGAGACTGTCGCACATAGTCGAACACCTTAATGCCATGATCGAGCACATCGAGCGCGAAGAAGACGTTATATTCCCGTGCCTGCAGCAGCACGGCTGGACAAGTCTCTGCCGTGCCGCCCAGAGCGATCACTCCTACATCAAGGTCGCCATTGACGACCTGACACGGATCGTGGGGGGGTTTCAGCCCGCCAAGACGGCCGAGTTCAGAATCCGCCTTAACTCCATTACGAAGTATCTCTGTCCGACGATGGCCGAGCACCTGTTCCAGGAGGACAATATTCTGTTCCCCATCGCACTTGAGGTCATCAAGGAGCCGGACGTCTGGAAGCGCATCAAGGGCGTGTGCGACGATATCGGCTACTGCGGCGTGCACACTTAAGACGCGGCGGTATTGACAGGTTGCTTGGAGCCGAGGTCCTTCGATCACTGGCATCCGGTCGATTATTCTGGTAGAATACATCAGTCGGGATACTGAAAACGCCGTGGTTAAATGCCAAGTGAGGAGAGCCGGATGAAATCCTGTAACTGCACGCTGCTTGCCGTAATGGCGGCGGCTTTTTTCGGCGGGTTATGCCGGGGGGCAGATTTCTACGTGGATTGCGCAGTCGGCGATGCCGCCAATCCGGGCACGGCGGAGCTGCCGTGGTCGTCGCTGAAGGAGGCGTTCGCCGGCGGGCGGCTTAAGGCGGGCGATACTTTATATCTGCGGTCCGGCGACTATGGGTCCGTGTCGGTCAGCGGCAGTAATGCGGACTTTGTGACCATTGAGGCGATCGCGGGCCACGAAATACGCATCTCATCCATAAGAATCCGCAACGCACACTTCTGGCGCATTCGCGGGCTGACTATCAGTGCGGAGTTTGCCGAGCCTTATCGGAGGCAGACGCTGATTGACATCGGCCGGGACGCCTCGGACATTTCTATCGAGGGCTGCAAGCTCTATTCGGCAAAGGACATTTCCCACTGGTCGGCCGAGGACTGGGTCGCCAGGTCATGTTTCGGAATCGTCGTCAACGGGACCCGCGTCCGCATCGAGGGCAATCATCTGCTCAACGTCGATCACGGCATCAGTGTCACCGGTACACACAATGTCGTTGCAGGCAACACTATCGAGAACTTCTCCGGCGACGGCATACGCGCGCTGGGCGACGACTGTGTCTACCGCCGCAACGTTATCAAGAACTGCTACAAAGTAGACGACAATCACGACGACGGCATCCAGTCGTGGAGCATGGGACCGGGCGGCGTCGGCACCGGCGTCGTGAAGAACGTTATCATTGACGGCAATCTTATCATCAACACGTCCGACCCCGACCAGAAATTCCGAGGCACGCTGCAGGGCATCGGCTGCTTCGACGGCATGTTCGAGAACTGGCTGATCGTCAACAATGTCATAGTCGTCGATCACTTCCACGGCATCAGCCTCTACGGTGCGAAGAACTGCCGCATCCTCAACAATACGGTTGTCGACAATCGCCGCGGGCGACCGGGTCCGCCGTGGATTATGATCACGAAACACAAGAAGGGCATGGCCGGCGCCGGTAACGTAATCCGCAACAATCTGACCGAGCAGCCAATCTCGCCGGCGGGCGCGGAGTATGTTGACCACAACGTGGTCATCACCGATGTTGAGATGTTCTTCGCGGATTACGGCGGGTTCGATTTTCGGCTGAGGCCGGGCGTTGCGGCCATCGACGCGGGCTCAACCGAAGGAATTACCGCGACAGACTTTTTGGGCAATCCTCGTGTGAGCGGCCGCACTGTCGACGCCGGGGCTATCGAATACTCCGGCGCAGCGAAGCATTAAAGGCGCGCGAATTGATTGGCAGTGTGCTCAATACCGAGAAGAGGTGCAGCGCACTGCCGTAAAGGGCATATCTGGTGGCACAGTGGACGATTGGCCGTCGCCATTACGGTGCTTATGATTGGGCAAACAAGGCTTGAGAATTTCAGGGAGTTGTAATGGACATTACCACCCGCACATACCAGACCGAAGGCGGCCCCGTGGAGGGCATCGTTGTCAAATGGACCGGGTTCAGCATACTCATGGTTACCGGTTCCAAGGGCTTTCTTGCCTGCCCCGCGATCGATGTCGACGCCTGCCAAAGCTACGGCAAGGCCGCGGCCATTGTCGAAAGCTCCGCGGACAATCCAATCGGAACGCTCGAACGGTTCTGCGAAAGAAGGATCACCAAGGCCAATCCCGCCGCCGCGGCCCTTGGCGTCGAATCGGGAATGATCGCAAGAGACGCCTTCGCACTGATTGCGTGAGCCGGCTCTGCGCATAAAAACACCCCGCGACATTTGCGGCCGCGGGGTGCATTTGTATTCTAACGCTTGAAGCCCATCGCCAGATAGCCGCGATTAAGCCATTCCATGTCTTCGTTGCCGACCTGAACGGCCCCGGCAACCTGGTTTGTGCCGGGCATGGGCGTGTTGGTAATGATTGAAATGGTCCGCGGGTCTCTCCACGTGCGTTTTTCCGTATGGCCGTCCGCAAAAGCCAGGGTACTGCGGTTATTGTGATAATCCGCCGGCCAGTCCCACCAGCTCCAGTAATTGGCGTTAGCCATCAATACAAAACCGCCGCGATACCAGTTTTGGCCTTTACCGGTGTAGTAGTCTTCCTCGACGAAGATGTACCTGTCGCCGGGCGAAGCGATGTCGTCGAATTTTTGCGCCAACCCAAGTCTGATATTACCGCCCGGTGCACTGCCAACCGTACGCCAGCCGGTAGGAAGCACGTCGCCCGGCCAACCAGTTCGAGTGTTGAAATCCTCGCTGTTCATGAGGCCGGCGCCTGCATAACTTATGTACACTGCGTAGTTTGAAGGCGCCTTTACCCAGTTCTTGTCGGCGGGACAGTGGTAAAGCTTCTCACTTTCGGTATAAGGGAACAGTTTTCCTGCCCGTATGCCGTTTAGTTCATATTCATGCGTGATCTGTGCGTCAGGCACCACGGCGTTGCTCTGACCTTCAGGCGGTGCGCCGGGATTATGCCAATCCTCGTACAGCGGCTGCTCGAGCCAGCGATACGGTGTCCGCCGGCCGCCACTGTGATAGTTGGAAAGTCCAACCAGCCGACCGTCGTGTTCTTCCTGGTACAGGTACCACGACTTGCCAAGGCCGGCCTGGTTTGCTCCGCACACAGCGGCCGAGGCCTGCTGCCTGACATAAGACAGCGCCGGCAGCAGGATGCCCAGCAGCAATGCGATGATCGCAATGACCACCAGCAATTCAATTAAAGTAAAGCCTTTTTCTCTTTTCATGGAACGACTCCTTGTTTCTCACACGTTTGCTCTTTTCAAACCCGCGCAGCCAGCACCCTGGCCTCTCCAATCGGCCGCCGGACCTAAGCAAACAAACCGTCCCAATGCGCATACCGCCGCAATCTTACCCACCCCCGGAAAACCCAGAACGCTCCAGCAGACCTATGAAGAGTATACCCTATTGCGTACAACGTGAAATTAGATTCTCAATTAGCGTCAAGCCGATGTTGGCGACAGCGTCAATCCTTTGTTTTGGCGGCGGGAGGTCGTTACCTCTTGCCAGGCACGTAGTGTTCCCAAAGCCACCGCAGGTCGCGACCTTCACTCGGTGCCTCGCTTTCGCCGCCGGAGCGGCGAATAGTATCGCCGTCGAGCCATTTATGTTTCTCAGCGTGCCCGTCTGCGAAAGCAAAGGTACTGCGGTCGTTGTGGAAAATCGCCAGCGGATCAATCCAGCCGGGCGGCGGGCCGTAGTTCATGATCCATGAACCCATATTCCAGCCGCGATCGTCCGTATTCTCAATAAAGACGAATTTCTCCGCCGGGGTTATTATCTCGTGTATCTTGTCGACACATTTTGGATCGTTTGGCTGTTCGCCGTGCATCAGCCCGCTGATCGAGTAACTTCGCATCCCGCCCCTGCCGGTGGTCTTAAGATAGTTTTTGTCTCCCGGGCAATGCCACGGCTTTTCACTGCCTACGTAAGGGCCCAGCGCGCCGCTCATCAGACCTCTTGCCTCATCTTCGAGAGGGCAGGGAATCGGGTCGCCTGTATAAGTGCCGTCCTCCCGATGGGGGGGATTCACGAACCATGCATTGTCTTTGTAGGGACCCCCGTAGGACGTGGTCGTCAGCCAGAAGGCAAGATTGGCATAGGTGGACTCCCGCGGAACGTGCCCATTGCAAAGCTTGGCGTCGTTTTCGTCGGCGTAGAGATACCATGACTTGCCTATGCCGTTCAAATTCGCCATGCAGACCACACCCGTGGCCTGCATCTTGACCGCCTGCAAACCGGGGATGAGAATCGCAAGCAGAAGAGCGATGATTGCGATCACTACGAGGAGTTCTATTAGCGTGAAGGCCTTTTTCGTTTGCATCGGTAACCTCCGTGAAAGGGCGCATTGTCTTGACCAAGGCCGAAACGCCGCCGGGATTGGACCGACATTACCCATCTATATAATTATACCCTCAGCGGACGGTATTTTCAAGCTTTTTTTTGGACTTACCGCCAGTGTGTGCGAGAACAGATCCACGCATGCTCAAGCGATTTTGCGATTACCTTCTTGAGATGCCTTGGCTGCCGAGCACCGCCCTTGGCGCGCTCGTGGCTGATTCGCTTCTGAGCAAATTTGGGATTGTATGGTGGTTAACGCCCCGGCAGATAGCCCCGTGCCAGGAAACGTATGTCGTCCTCTTCGGGCGTGCCCCAATTAACCGGCTTGCTGAACTGGAAAGTCGGGTCGCCATCAGTTGCCCTCTTAGCCCAGGGCACGGTTTGGTCTTGCTGCCAGTTGGCGGGATTCAGGGCTGCCGTCTTGCCCAGCCACTTGTATCTCTCCGCATGGCCATCAGCGAAACCGAACGTGCTGCTGCCGCCATGAAATACCGCTATCGGATCTATCCACCCCGGATTTGTGCTGGCGGCGTTGGCCATAATCCATGAGCCCATATTCCAGCCTCGCGGGTCCACATTTTCGATAAAAACGTACTTGCTGCCGGGGGATACAATATCTGATGTTTTGAGGGCATAACGAGCCGGCGGCTGGGTGTTGGGACTATGGTTCCATGACTCGCCGTTCATCATTCCCTGTATTGAGGTGCTTCGG
>JAWLHD010000185.1:0-7627 GCA_041690555.1 Anaerohalosphaeraceae bacterium | reverse complement strand
GTCCTCCCCCTTCTCCCTTACAACCTCAAAACTCCACAATATCGAAATCACCGATATTGAAGCAAAAATCAACATTCTTGAAGCCTCCGCTTCAACCACCATCATTATAAACATCAAAAACAACTCCATCTCCCGCCAGGAAGCACAACTCCTCATCCCAATCCCCGACGCCTCCGCCGTCCGAGCCTTCGCCTACGACGGCGCCGGAACCCCCATAAATGCCGAAATTCTGCCGAAAAACGAGGCTAAACGCATTTACCAACAGCTCGTGTCCCAAATCCGCGACCCCGCCCTCGCCGAATTCGCCGGCTACAACCTCATCCGTTCCAGCGTCTTCCCCGTAGAACCACGAGGCAAACAGCAAATCCGCCTCACCTACGACCACATCCTCGCCGCCGACGGCGCCAGAATCGACTACATCCTCCCCCGCTCCGAGTCCCTCGAATACGTCGTTCCATGGCGCATAAACGCCGAAATCAGGTCAAAAAGGCGGATCGCCACCGTCTACTCCGCCAGCCACGCCATGGACATCCGCCGCGCAAGCGACCATGTAATCAGCGTCAAGATCACCACCGAAGCAATCACCAACCCCGGACCGTTCAGGCTGTCCTGCCTGCTGGCTGACGAAGGCATGTCAGCAAGCATGTTCACATACCCCGACGAGAAAGTCGGCGGCGGGTACTTCCTGATGTTGGCTGGTCTGCCGTCAGAACCGGGCGAAAGCGGCGATTTTGAGGCCATGAAGCGGGAAATCACGCTGGTAATTGACCGTTCAGGGTCCATGCGGAACGAAAAGATCGCCCAGGCCAGGGAGGCCGCACTCCAGATCGTGTCCGGCCTGAAAGACGGCGAGGCCTTCAACATAATCGCCTACAGCAACACCGTCGAGCGATTCGCCGCCGCCCCCGTCGGCAAGAACAAAGATACGGCTCAAGCGGCTTGCAGATACATTGAAGGCATCACCGCAATGGGTGGCACCAACATTTACGACGCCCTCAAGGAGGCCCTCGAACAGAGGCCGACCGAGGGTATGCTGCCCATCGTCCTGTTCCTCACGGATGGGCTGCCTACGGTTGGGCGGACGTCCGAGATTGACATCCGTAATCTCGTCATGAAATCGAACCCCTACAAGCGGCGGGTCTTCACGTTCGGCGTGGGCGTCGACGTCAATGCCCCGCTGCTGGAGAAGATCGCCGCCGAGTCCCGCGCCAAAGCCGAATTTGTGCTGCCCAGAGAAGACGTCGAGGTGAAGGTTGGCAAGGTATTTAAACGCCTGACGGGGCCGATTCTTGCCGACGCTGAATTGCGCGTTCTTGACGGCAAAGGCAAGGAGGCCCTTGGCAGGACACGCGACATCATGCCGCACGTGCTCGGAGACCTGTTTGAAGGCGATCAGCTCGTGTTGCTGGGGCAGTACATCGGCCCCGAACCACTGAGCTTCGAGATTAACGGCAAGCATCTTGATAAGCGACGCACGTTTCGTTTCCGGTTTGACTTTGACCGACCGGACAAGCACAACGGCTTCGTGCCGCGTCTATGGGCGAGCCGGAAGATCGCGGAACTCATAGATGCTATACGGCAGATGGGTGCCGACGGCAGCGCAAATGCAAACGATCCCAAGGTCAAGGAACTGACCGATGAGATCGTCCGCTTGTCCACGGAGTTCGGTATTTTGACCGAGTACACGGCTTTCCTTGCCAGAGAAGGGACTGATCTGGCGGATACGGTCTCGGTTCGGCGGGAAGCGGGAGTTGCCCTGGAATCACGTGCGATGCGCGACCGTTCCGGATACGGCGGCGTCAACCAGAGCTACAATCTCGCTATGCAGAAGAGTGCTACTCTTAACCTACGCAATGACTACTACGACGCACAGATGAATCGGGTCTCGGTCGCTTCCGTCCAGCAGGTCAACGACCGCGCGTATTACCATCGCAGCGGTCAGTGGATAGACAGCCGCCTGCTAAATGAAGACGTTCGCCCAACCCGCGTAGTTGAAATCGGCACGCCTCAATACTTCGAGCTGCTGGATCGTCTCGTCCGTGAGAATCAGCAGGGTGCGGCAGCCCGCCGCGAAGATATCGTTTTGAAACTCGACAACGAAGTCGTACTCATCAGAAACTCGACACAGCAGTAAACGGAGCGGGCTCGTCCCGCTGAAACGAAAAGTCGTCGTCGGAAAATGAAAGGGCACAATTATGGCAAGATCAATGATGTGGACAGCAGCATTAGCTTTGATGTGGACGGGTCACTCGATGGACGCGGCGGATACAAGTGGAAACCAAACCGCCGATGCGGCGCAAGCTCTCAAATCTGAAGCGGTCGCAGCACCGGCGTGGGCGCCCGCGGTCAAGCCCAAGCCACTGAGCAACAATGTGCACAAGGGGCTCAAATGGCTTGCCCATCACCAGCACGAGTCCGGCGGCTGGGGCCAGGGCGAAGAGTCACAGCACATGGGCAACAGCATGGCCCATTTGATAGACAAGCCCAACGTCGCCGACACATGCGCGGCAGCACTGGCGATGATTCGGTCGGGCAGTACACCACAGCAGGGCCAGTATGCGCTGAATATTCGCAATGCCGTAGATTTTGTCATTGGACAGGTCGAAGCCGCCGATGACGAGTCGCTTTTTGTTACGGACATGCGCAACACGCGTCTGCAGATGAAACTGGGCACGTACATCGACACGTTCCTTGCTTCGCTGTTGTTTGCCGAGGTGAACGGCAAGATGCCCGAAAGCAGCCGGAAGCGATTTGACGCGGCCTTCGAGAAGGTCATGGACAAGATCGAGCGCAACCAGCGAGCAGACGGCACATTCGGTGAAACGGGATGGGCGAACACGCTTTCTTATTCTCTTGCCAGCAAAGGTTTCAATCGCGCGGCCCAGGTCGGACGTCCCGTCAGTGAGTCAGTCCGAGAGAGATTCGAGGGATATGCACAGGCCCAGTATGACCAATCGTCCGGCAAGTTCAGTGCGGCAGGTTCGGCAGGTGTGGACCTTTACTCCAGCGCAGCGAATCTGAGCGTGATGCGCGACAGTGATAACACAAACCAGGAACTGCGGCAGAAGGCCGAACAGAAACGGGCAACCGCCAAATCGAACGAAGAACGGCAGGAAGCCGAAAAACTCATCGCCCGCATTGATACGAATGAAGCTCAGCTCCAGTCGGCACAGCAGGCCGTGGTCAAAAAACTCGGCGATGCAAGATTCATCGCGGGTTTCGGCTCCAATGGGGGTGAGGAGTTTCTCAGCTATATGAACATTGGCGAGAGCCTTGTGGTTGCCGGCGGCGATGAATGGACCACATGGGACAAGAAAATCACCGAAAACCTCAGCCAGATACAGAACGCCGACGGGAGTTGGACGGGACATCACTGCATCACCGGACGCACCTTCTGTACGTCGGCGGCGCTGCTTGTGCTGATGACCGACCGTGCGCCGGTTCCCATCTCAACAAAGTTTAAGAGACAATAACCTCCACTGCTGGCCTTTAGGAGAACAGTCTTGTCAAATACAACCGCACGCTTTGCGAATCTTGCACTGCTGTGCTTTGCAGCGACGTGCATCGCACAAGCAAACACTGAAATCACGGCGCAAATCGATACGGCGCTGACACGTGCTGCGGATTATCTTGCCGATGCCCAGTCACCTGACGGACGCTGGCGATCCGAGACATACGGATGTTTCAAAGAAGGCTTTGCGCTGACGCCCTACGTGATGAGCTGCCTTCCGTTTATTCCGTGCCGGCGGGAGAGGTTGGATGAAGCATTTGACAGAGGTGTCGACGCGCTGTTAAATGCTGTGGATGAGCACGGCAATATCGACACGGGGCCGAGGCCGCTGGGGTTTCCTGTTTACACTGCGGCCTCGGCAGCCCGAGTGGTGGCGCTGGTGGACAAATCAGAGCGAAACCTTTCGGCACAGCAGGCGTGGCTTGGTTTTCTCCGCGGACACCAACTCGGCAGAAATCTGGGCTGGGCACCGGATGACGACGCTTTCGGCGGGTGGGGGTTTGCGGTTTATGCTCCGAAGAGGCCGGAGGATCCGTCGGTACTTGATCCATTCGCCAAATCGAATTTGGCGGCAACGGTATTTGCAGCGGCCGCGATGAAATCGGCCCGGGTTCCATCAAATGACGCGATATGGTCGGATATCCTGATATTTGTTACGAGATGCCAGAACTTTCCGGATCATCCGGATGCCGCTGACGCTCGATTCGACGACGGCGGCTTCTTCTTCGCTCCAGGCGATGGTGTGGGCAACAAGGCAGGCATCGCGGGGACTGACCGCTTTGGACGCACGCGATACCGCTCTTACGGCAGTATGACCGGCGACGGCCTGCGAGCGCTGCTGTGCTGCGGCCTTGACGCCGATCATCCACGGGTAGTGGCTGCGCGCCTTTGGCTTGAGCAGAACTTCAGCACAGAAACAAATCCCGGTGAGTTTGCTGAAGACAGGCGAGTACTGCAGAACGCAACGTACTACTACTATCTCTGGGCGGTCGCCCACGCGTTTACACGGCTGGGCATAGACGAAATCAACGGACCTCACGGAAGAATCCGCTGGGCCGAGGTGCTTGCCGAGCAGGTGATCAAGTTGCAGAGGCCTGACGGCACGTGGGCAAACCGCTACACGGACGCAAAAGAAGACGATCCACTTGTTGCTACGCCGTGGGCGGCGGCGGTTCTGGCGAACTGCCGGTACGTGATCACGACTGCAAATCTGCGGGGAGAAGATGCCTGCCCCAAAATCACAAGAGGCCCAGGATCCGGAACAGAAAACAATTGAACGTTGTTATTATCGGGCCCTATTTGCAAAGGCAGTCCGCACATCTCACTTGCAGGCAGCAGTCATAATTGCTTGATGTCAAGCGGTCTACATTGCTGGCAGTCGAGCCTGCCATTGAATCAATAGCGAAATGCTCATCGCCGTTCAAGCCAACGCAACTGGACAACCAGTCTTGGAAATCATACTTGATTAGCCGATTCGCGCAAAAAGCAAGGGGAGGCGCTGTCGCCAAACGCCTCCCTGCATTGTGTTGGGTTGCCGTGTCCGATACCACTGCAACCCGTTGCTGACGGGCCACCCCCGCACCTGGCCCGTCAGGATTTATTCTTGTGATCCATCACCCTGACAATCGCCTCTTTCGGTACTATAAACGCGATCATTAGAGAGCAATCAACTAATTTCCGCGGCAAAATGCTCGTGCAGTGGAAAAAAGAGTAAATTCGTTACTTACCCTGATAGGTGTTGTGATAAAAGGCTTGAGCGGCATTAGCAAACGGCTATAGCCGACTAAGGCAAACTCTTATTGGCAGGTGACAGGGCCTTTTAATACCCCTATTTGTGGCGATTTCAATACTGATAAAGGTTAAACGTATAAATGCGCCCACGGAACAAGAGCGCTGATGGGTCCTCATTCGCTCTTTCGAAGGATTTTAGCCCCCGCGCAGTTGAGTTTCTGCTCTATTCGTTCATAGCCGCGGTCGATGTGATAGACGCGATTGATAACGGTCTTTCCTTTTGCGGCCATTCCCGCCAGGACCAGGGCCGCCGAAGCGCGCAGATCGGACGCCATGACAGGCGCAGCGATGAGTGTGTCGACCCCTGCAACAATGACGCTCGGACCCTCTTTGCGCAGGTTGGCGGCCATGCGGTTGAGTTCCGCTACGTGCATGAATCTGTCGGGAAAGATTTTCTCTGTGATAACACTGTTGCCGTCGGCCAACGCCAGCATGGCCATCAACTGGGCCTGCAGGTCGGTCGGGAAGCCCGGATATGGCTGTGTGGTGATATCGGCAGGCCGAATGGCTGCGGCGGCGCGCGACGCCACGCAACCATCGTCAGCAGCCTCAACGACAACACCCATGCGCTCGAGCCGGTCGACCACAGCAAGCAGATGTTCAAGGCAGCAGTTGCGCAAACGCAGCCTTCCTCCGGTGATTGCAGCAGCAACTATAAACGTGCCGGCTTCGATTCGATCGCCTATGACACGATATTCGACGGGCTTCAACGACGTAACTCCTTCGACGGTTAGCCGGGGAGAGCCGATGCCTGATACTTTGGCACCCATGGCGTTGAGACAGTTGGCCAGATCGGCGACTTCCGGCTCACACGCAGCCGACTCGATTACGGTCGTGCCCTTGGCAAGTGCGGCCGCCATGAGGACATTGGCGGTACCCAAGACGGTCGAGCCGAAAGGTCCTCCCAGAAAAATCCTCTTTCCTCTCAGGCCTCCGTCAGCAGTGGCGACGATGTTGCCGTTGTGCAGGTGGATCTTGGCGCCCAACTCTCGCATTCCGTGCAAATGAATGTCAACCGGTCGATCGCCGATGGCACAGCCGCCCGGCATAGATACTTCAGCCCGCCCGCAGCGTGCCACAAGGGGACCAAGGATGCAAATCCCCGCCCGCATCTTGCGGAGGACGTCGTATTCGCCGACAGGGTTGTTCAAGTTTGTGGTGTCAATTGCCAGGTCACCGTTTTCGTGTTCCACGGAGGCCCCAAGTCGATGCAGTAATTGGCGCATTACTGCGATGTCTGCAAGTTTCGGCACGCCCCGAAGAACGGTGGTGCCGGGCGCGAGGATGGCGGCGGCCATGATCGGAAGCGAAGCATTTTTGGACCCGCTGATGTCGATGGTTCCATCCAGAATGACGGGACCTTCAATGTGGAAAGTATCCATACTTGATTTTCCTTGAAAAAGATGCCCCAATGTAATACAAGTGAACGGGGGTTTCAAGATATTAAGCCGCAACGGACGGATTTGCGGCGATCACGACCCCGCCAAGAGCCGAAAGCACTCAAGACGCTTTTTAAACAGGCACGGATGTTGATTATGAACACGATTATTCCTGCATCTGACCTGCCCGGCATTTCTGCAGCCAGTATTCCAATTGCGGTCGGCGAGGTTCTCGTCAGCGCGGTGATCGTGTGTTCGGTGCTGATCCTTGCAGCGTGGCTGGTGTTCGAGAAAGGACCGCTGGCGCTGGTGGAGGCACGGCCAAGAAGAAACCGTATTCCCCTGTACCTGCCGTTTGTACTGCTGGCGGCGTGGGCGGGTCTGAGCCTGGCGGCTACTCTGCTGATTACGCATCTACTGCCGGGCACCAGAGTTGTTGAGGATGAGCCTGCCGTTTATATCGCTCTTACGGTCGTTGAGATCGTAATGATCGTCGGGATGATCGCACTTGGCGTCCATTTCTTTCCCAGAGGACTCAAGGGTTTCGGCCTGGATGTCCGCAACATACCTGATGATCTTCCGGCGGCTTTTGTCAATCTTGTGGCGGTTATGCCGCTCGTGTGGCTGGGGGTTTTTGTGGTCGATTTCCTTGGCAAGCAGTTCGTAGGGCCGGATTTTGAAATCCGGGGCAACGAAGGGCTTGACGTGCTTACGAGCACTCCCGATCCGCTCATGCGATTGATGATGCTGAATTTCGTGCTGATCGTTGTTCCGGTATTCGAAGAGATTCTTTTTCGTGGCATAGTCCAGTCGACGATTCGCAGGTATTCGCGGTCTGCCTGGGTTGCGGTTTTCGTTACATCGGCGCTATTCGCGGCAATGCACCCTTCGCACCACTGGCCGGCAATCTTCATCCTTTCGGTGGGTATGGGCTATTCGTACGAGC
>JAWLHD010000184.1:0-7660 GCA_041690555.1 Anaerohalosphaeraceae bacterium | reverse complement strand
GTGTTCTCCTAAACGCAGCCACCTGGTATTGTACGCGGTTTCTTTTGGGGAAGCACGTTAAATGTACCTTTTTTTTGCGGCGGAAATCGGCGAGGAGCCGAACGATGGAATTATTAATTTTGACACAGGGGGCAAGTTCTTTATAATCAGTTTTAAGGGTCGCGAGGGGCGACTTGAATTGTCAATTTGTGGAGGATTTGAGATGGGTACTGTAAGGGCATTTCTTGTTTTTCATTGTGCGGCCGGGACTTTGCTTTTGAGTTTGGCGGGTTATGGGGCAAATCTGGAGATTTGGGGCAACACAACCGTACAGGAGGGGGAGTTGTATGAGACGGTGAGCGTGGGCGGGGTTATGCCGCCACCGTTTTCGTTCACTGTTTCGCCGGTGGTGGAGTTCTACGGAAGGGCCTGGTCTTTGGTGGTTAATGAAAGCAGTGTGGTGAATATTCACGAGGGGGGACTGATCCAAGGCGGCGTGGAATCGCACCTTTGGGATGCGAGTACCGTCAATGTGTATGAGGGCGGCGGGTTCGGCGGGATGAGCGGCGAGATGGTCTTTTTGCACGATTCAAGTACTCTTTCGGTTTACGGGGGCGATATAAGCCGCTTTGTGGTCGCTTCTGGCGCGAGTACGATCAATCTGCACGGCGGGTTTTTGGGGCCATTCGGGCTGGGCGACAACAGTACGCTGAACATATACGGCGGCAGGACGGGTACTTTCTTAGGCAACAACGGGTTGGCGGATACGGCGACGCTGAATATTTTCGGCAGCCAGTTCGTCTATCATCCGGAGTGGTACGCGGCGGACGAAATGAGCACGGCAATATCGCGTCTTGACTACGTTGATCTGGATGGGAAGGCAAACTACCTCATGGGGATTCCCGATCCGGCGATGCATTCGAATATCCACTTGATTCCTGAGCCGTGTACTATCGCTCTGTTGGCCGCGG
This sequence comes from Anaerohalosphaeraceae bacterium, assembly GCA_041690555.1. Taxonomy (GTDB): domain Bacteria; phylum Planctomycetota; class Phycisphaerae; order Sedimentisphaerales; family Anaerohalosphaeraceae; genus JACZKQ01. Next base: position 6,710 of record JAWLHD010000184.1, on the reverse strand, counting down.
GGGTGCTGGCGGTGCGGCGGAGGAAGGCAGGTTAGTGGGCGGGGGCAGGGGCTTGTGCCTTTAGACGAATGCGGGGCATGGGTTGGGACTGGCAAGGGGAGGATGGTTGCGAGACACAGCAAGGGCAGGATGCCCTCGCCACGGGGCCCTGGCCACGGGTGCTGTGTTGTTGACCTGTCTTTTTGTTCTGATATAATTACGGGTGTGCGGCCGGTGCGCTTTCTTTTTTGGGGGCCGGGCGCGGAAATAACGATCCGTTTTGTTTATGGAGGTTCACGATGAAGAGTCTGGCATGGTGCTGCGTGGTTTTGTTGGCGGCAGGGATTGCATTCGGGGGTTATTATGACACTTCGTTCGATACGGCGGACGCGGCTGCGAACTGGACGGTAATCAGCGGGAACTGGTCGCTGGACGCATCGGCGGGGACGTACACCGCGACTACGAGCAGCTCGACGGCGATGACGATCTATACGGGGCCTTTGAAGTGGGGCGGGATGGCGTCGGATCTGAGGGACTATACCGTGAGTACGGATATGGTTGTTCACGGCAATGACTCGGCGGTTGTTGCGCGTTATGCGGGGACGGGGGAGTATTATTTCTTCCGTTATCACGTGGCGACGGGGACGCTTCAGATTTACAGCGTTGGAGGCGGCACGCGGCAATTGGCGCAGGAGTCGGTCGGGGCAATAACGGCGCCGTTTACGATGAGCTTTACGGTGAAGGGGAATGTGCTTACGGGGCGGGTCTACGTTGACGGGGAGCTGCGCGGCACTGCTACGGCTGTTGACGACATGCACAAGAAAGGCACGGTGGGATTGCGGGCGTACAGTGCGACGTCGAGTTACGGGAGTCTGCATGTTACGTCGGCGAATGGTCCGATCAATATCGCACCGGCGGACGGGGCCAGCGGGGTGAGCACGGAACCGGTGCTTCGCTGGGCGACGGTTGAGGATATCTGGGGCAACGTGAACCCGAACGTCGCGGCGCATTATCTTTACGTGAGCGCGGGCGGGGAGGATCCGAATGTTTTGTTAGAGGCTACGATTCTGGCGGACGGTCCTGAGGCGTCTTACGATCAGCTTGAGCTGGAGCGCGATACGCGGTATTTCTGGCGGATAGAAGAGGCGATGGACGACGGGGCGGGCGGCTTTACGGCGCCGGGGGATCCGAACAACATCGTTGGAGGTCTGTGGAGTTTCGAGACGATCAAGAGCGTTCCGGTGATCCAGCAGCAGCCTGAGGACGTTTTTGTTCGGGTGGGGGACCGGGCTGAGATATCGATAGCGGTGGCTACGCTTTCGCCGGAGCATTACCAGTGGTACAAGCTGGTTGACGGAGGGGATGATCTGGCGGTCGGGGGAGACTCGGCGGTTCTGGTTATCGATCCTGTGAGCGAGTCCGACGCGGGGTATTACTACTGCATCGTGACGAATGAGGCGGGCTCGGCGGGACCTTCGGACGCGGCGGAACTGATTCTGAAGCGGATGTCGGCGCACTGGACGCTGGACGCGGGGGACTTTGCGGGTGGTCAGTATGTCGACTCGGCCGGCGGGCACCATGCGACGACGGCGGGAGCGGCGGTGACGTTCGTGGAGGGCATGGACGGTACGCCGAACGGTGCGGTTGTGATAGATCCGAACAGTTGGGCGAATGCGGGCGTCTGGAATCCGGCGGCGCAGACGAACCAGTTCAGCGTTTCGATGTGGATGCGGTGGGAGGGCATCACGGGGGGTCATCATCGGCCGATAGCCCAGCGCGGAGTTGACTGGAGCACGGCTGCGTGGGGCCTGCAGATTAACCAGAACACGCCCAATATCGAGTTTCGGAGCTATTCGGCGGGTGGGCCGCAGGGTGCGCTGACGGCGACGGATTTCGGCAGATGGCAGCATGTATGCGCGACGTTCGACGGTGTAATCGGCGCGATGTATATCGACGGCAGGCTGGTGCAGAGCAGGTCGGTGAACCTGACTCCGGCCGCGGATTCGCCGCTGATCATTGGGGCGGGCGCATCGGACGGGAACCTTCGGTTTAACGGGGTGCTTGACGACATACGGATATATAACTATGCGTTGTCGGCGGAAGAGGCGGCGGATATCTGGTATGAGGTTACGGAGGAGCCGGTTTGCCTCAACCCGCCGGATAGGGCATACGACCGTAACGGGGACTGCGTGGTTGACCTTGCGGACTTTGCAGTGTTTGCACTTCACTGGCTGGAATGCGGCTGGTACCCGGAATATGAATGTCCGTAGTTGTTGACGGGCGGGATGAGTAACGCTGGTTTTTGGAAGGAGGAACCCGGGCGCATGGCGCGTCCGGGTTTCTCTTTGGCGAGTTTTTCAGGGGATGGACGTTTCATGGTTAAGAGAGCAGCTTTTTGCAGGCTTGCGGTCGCGGCTGTATTGGTGGTTGTTGCGGGGGCGGGCGCACAGACGGTCCTGATCGAGGCAGAGGGTTTCGATGATTACGGGGGATGGGTGCTTGACCAGCAGTTCATGGACCAGATGGGTTCGCCGTTTCTGCTGGCGCACGGTATAACTGCGCCGGTTGCGGACGCGGTTACGCAGGTCGTTTTTCCGTCGACGGGCATGTACCGCGTCTTGGTTCGCACGCGGGACTGGACGGCTCCGTGGAAGGAGCCTTATGTTTTGCCGTCTTCGGTGAAGTACGCCAGCGGGACGCCGGGTCGTTTTCAGTTGATCGTGAACGGGACGGCGGTGGGGACGACGTTTGGGGTTGTGGGGAATGAGTGGCACTGGCAGGACGGGGGTACGATATTCATCGGGGAGAATGAAGTAACGGTTGGGCTTCGTGATCTGACGGGGTTCGAGGGGCGGTGCGACGCGATAGTATTTTCGAAGAACCTGACGTTTAGTCCGCCGAATGCGGATCCGGAGATGAAGTTGTGGCGGCGGGGTTTGCTGGGTCTGTCGGATGGGCCTGAGGAAGCGGGTGATTACGATCTTGTGGTAGTGGGCGGTGGCATGGCCGGGACATGCGCGGCTGTGTCGGCGGCTCGGCGCGGGGCGCGTGTTGCGCTGATTCAGGACCGGCCGGTGCTGGGCGGGAATAATTCGTCGGAGGTGCGGGTGCATCTGGGCGGGGAGACGAACTTTGAGCCATATCCGCGGATAGGGGATATTGTGCGGGAGTTGGACCCTGGTACGAGCGGCAACCGCGGGCCGGCGGCGAACTTCAAGGACGAGAAGAAACTTGCGGTGGTGCAGGATGAGCCGAATATCGATTTGTACCTGAACTACCGGGGCAACGAAGTCGAGACGGACGGTGGCAGGATAGTCGCGGTGATCGCCGAAAGCACGGAGACGGGGCGGCGGCTGCGTTTTACGGGTCGGACGTTTGCAGACTGCACGGGTGACGGCAGCATCGGCTACCTGGCGGGGGCGGACTGGGAGATGACGGTCAGTGATGCATCGGCGACGCGGATGGGGCGATCGAATTTGTGGCGGTTTGTGAATACGGGGGCGAGCGCGGCTTTTCCGTCGGTTCCGTGGGCTCTGAACCTGACAACGGGGAACTTTCCGACGAACGATCTTGGGAACTGGTTCTGGGAGAGCGGATTTGCGCATGATCCTTTTGAGATGAGCGAGTATCTGCGTGACTGGAACTTTCGTGCGGCTTACGGTGCGTGGGACGCGCTGAAGAACAAGGTGAGCGGTTACGGCAATTATCTTCCGGAATGGCAGGCTTATGTTTACGGGATGAGGGAATCGCGGCGGCTTCTCGGGGACGTGGTCCTGACGAGGAGCGATCTTGTTAATTCGGCGGCTTATGAGGATGGGTGCGTTCCGACGAGCTGGGCGATCGATCTTCACTATCCGCATAATACTTATGGGATCAACAAGGGTTTCGGCGGGGACGAGTTCATATCGACGTATACGCCGACGGCTTATCCTCGGCCGTACTGGGTGCCCTACCGCTGCCTGTATTCGCGCAACATCGACAATCTGTTCATGGCGGGGCGTAACATCAGCGTAACGCATGAGGCTTTGGGTACGGTGCGCGTGATGCGGACTACCGGGATGATGGGCGAGATCGTGGGGATGGCGGCATCACTGTGCAAGAAGTACGATACGACGCCGCGCGGCGTGTACGCGGATCACCTGGACGAACTCAAGAGGCTGATGAAGCAGGAAGTTTTCGCGTCGACGTGGCCTGAGCGCATCGGAGGGAGCCTTGTTCTTAATGCGGCTGTGACGGTGTCCAGCAACGAGGACGCGAGCAAGTACCCCAGCAGCAATATCAATGACGGGCGCGATGACATTACCAACAACAGTCTGCGGTGGCTGAGCAACCGGTCGAGCATTCCCGATTATGTGACTTTCAGGCTGGGCGAGGCGGTGAACATCAGCGCGGCGCGGATCGTGAGCGGTTATTACAACAACCAGAGCACGGTGGACCCGATCGTTGATTTCAAGTTTCAGTACAACAACGGGGACGGCTGGGAGGATATAGCGGGATCGGCGGTTGCGGGCAATACGAAGATAGTGTGGACGGGCAAATTCGGACCGGTGAAGACGAAAGACGTGCGTCTGGTGGTTACGCAGACGCCGCTGAATATCTCGCGGATATGGGAGATCGGGCTGTATCATCCCAAGGCGGACATCAACGCCGACGGGTTCGTGGGGTTCGGGGACATCGTCGATCTGGCGGCGGAGTGGCTCAGTGACGGCGCGGGCTTGTCGGCGGACCTGGACGGCAGCAACTCCGTCGATGCCGAGGACTTTGCGATTGTCTCGTCTTTCTGGCTTTGGCCTTGAAAAACGGCCGCGCGGCAGGTTAAGGGCGGCAGAGCTCGTGTCGATGCGCGTGTGGGCGATATGAAGGGGACGAGCATTGGAAGATCGGGCGGCAAACGGCGGCTTCAGGGACCCGGTGTGCGGGATGCAGGCGGCGGATGCGCCAAAGGAGCGCCGGTTCGAATATGAGGGGCGTCAGTACCGGTTTTGCAGCGCGAGCTGCATTGCCAAATTCAAGTCGGATCCGGCGAAGTACCTTGAGGCCGAGAGGCGCGAATCGAGTGGCGGTGCGCAGGCGAGCGAGTACACGTGCCCGATGCATCCGGAGGTGTTGAAGGACGGGCCCGGGGATTGTCCGATATGCGGGATGGCGCTGGAGCCGAAGCTGGCGACGGCAGAGGCGCAGAGGGACGAGGAACTGGAGGCGATGACGCGGCGGCTCTGGGTATGCGCGGTTCTGACCCTGCCGGTTTCAGCGGCAGCGATGTCGGATATGATTCCGGGGCAGCCGCTGCAGAAGTGGCCCGGGGCGGAGGCACTGGTATGGTTTCAATTCGTGCTGTCCATGCCAGTGGTGCTTTGGGGGGCTCGGCCGTTCTTTGAGCGGGGGTGGCGTTCGGTCGTTAATCGCAGACTGAACATGTTCACGCTGGTTTCGCTGGGTGTGGGGGTGGCGTTTGTGTACAGCGTTGCGGCGACGCTTGCACCGGGGGTTTTTCCGGAGGCGATGCGGCATCACGGACACGTTGCGGTGTATTACGAGGCGGCGGCGGTGATTACGACGCTGGTGCTGTTGGGGCAAGTGCTGGAGGGGCGGGCCCGGAACCGGACGAGCGGGGCGATAAGGGCGCTGCTGGGACTGGCGCCGAGGACTGCGCGGATCGTCAGAGAAGACGGATTCGAGGAGGAAATCTCGCTGGATGAAGTTGGCGTGGGTGACCTTCTTCGCGTTCGGCCGGGGGAGAAGGTTCCCGTGGACGGTGTGCTGGTCGAGGGCAGGAGTTCGGTCGACGAGTCAATGATTACGGGCGAGCCGGCGCCGGTGGAAAAGGCAGAAGGCGCGAGTGTTACGGGCGGGACGATCAATGGTACGGGGTCGTTTGCAATGCGGGCTGAGCGGGTCGGCGCGGAGACGCTGCTTGCCCAGATCGTGCAGATGGTGGCGGAGGCGCAGCGAAGCCGTGCGCCGATTCAGCGTCTTGTAGACGTGGTGGCGTCGTGGTTCGTTCCGGCGGTTATTGCTGCTGCAATCGTTACATTTATCGTGTGGCTGTTTTTCGGTCCTGAGCCGCGGCTGTCATATGCGATTGTCAATGCGGTGGCTGTATTGATCATAGCATGTCCTTGTGCACTGGGGCTTGCTACTCCGATGTCGATAATGGTTGGGACGGGTCGCGGGGCGCAGATGGGCGTGCTTGTCAAGAACGCGGAGGCACTGGAGGCGCTGCACAAAGTCGAGGTACTTGTGGTTGACAAGACGGGCACGCTGACGGAGGGGCATCCGCGTGTGGTGACGGTGCAGACGGCGGCGGGATTCGACGAGCTTGAGATGGTGGGGCTTGCGGCAACCTTAGAGAAGGGCTCGGAGCATCCTCTTGCGGCGGCGGTTCTGGGGTATGCCGAAGTGCTTGGGGTTAAACCGGGCAAGACTGAGGATTTCGAGTCTCTTACTGGCAAGGGGATCAGGGGCAGAATCGATGGGCGCGAGGTTATCGTGGGCAATCGCAGGCTGCTGGAGGAGATGCGGATTGACGCGGGCGGTTTGGAAGAGTCGGCGGAGAGGCTTCGCGGCGAGGGGCAGACGGTGATGTACACGGCGGTCGACGGGAGGGTCGCGGGGCTGTTCGGGATCACCGATCCGATCAAGGAGACGACGCCGGAGGCGATCAGGAGACTGCATGGCGAGGGGCTGCAGATTATCATGCTGACCGGAGACAACGAGACGACAGCACGTGC
>JAWLHD010000183.1:0-7688 GCA_041690555.1 Anaerohalosphaeraceae bacterium | reverse complement strand
CAGGGCAAACCGTTCCTCGAGGTAGATCACTTTTATATCAGCCGGTTACAAAGCCTTAAGCCCCTTCGGTCGCCACTCAGACCCAGGTATGGACAGATTCATGACCCTGCGCGCCCATCACCTTCGTCATGAATCTGTCCATAGGTGGACTTAAACCCTATTGTGAGCGCGTTACAGACGACTTCGCGGGAACCACGAACACCGTTCCTCACGGTAGATCCCTCGGAGCTGACAGAGAATTCACAAAACTTCATCCGAAGTAACCAGGGCAAACCGTTCCTCGAGGTAGATCACTTTTATATCAGCCGGTTACAAAGCCTTAAGCCCCTTCGGTCGCCACTCAGACCCAGGTATGGACAGATTTATGACCCTGCGCGCCCATCACCTTCGTCATGAATCTGTCCATATATGGCCTTAAACCCTATTGTGAGCACGTTTCAGATGCCTTCGCGGGAACCACGAACACCGTTCCTCAAGGTAGATCTCGTTGGGCCGAAAGCGATTCACAACAACCGCACTTGATCGCCCGAAAGCTGCCAGGACGCCGTATCGGCAGAATAGGTGCACAAAAAGCCGAGGTATCCCGGCCTTCCGCTTCGACTCATGGACAGATTCATGACGATGCCCTACTCAATACTCCCTGCCGGCATGAATCCGTCCATGTCTGGGATCAGACCGTATCGGGGGCTAGTACAGGGGCGATTCATTATGGAGCTAGCGCTAGGCACTTGGAGGCTATGCGGTGAGCGCCTCGACGAGAGTTTGTGCAGCTCGAAAAGCTGAAATCTTCGGCGTGGGAACTTGGCTGGCCGCGCCCTTGATTGAGCGCACAGTAGCGTGCGGATCTTTGCGCCCCGCATGGAAAGCATCGCTTTACTACGGACAAACAGCGCCACCGTTTACTTATCCGGAAACGAGGCCAAGCTATATGCCAAAGACATTTCGCCCTCGAAAATTGCCGACCACACTTATTCGAAAATCTCTATTTTTCCTAATTGGCGCAGCCTTAAACACCCCATATTCGATCTTGCATTCATAATGCCACCCTTGCTCGAGCACTGACCCATTTTTATCGACAAATCTAAAGACTTGGTACTCCTTGACGTGCCCAGAGAAATCCACTTTCAATGTGACCTTTCCCGTCGACACTTCCTCGACTACACCTTTTCGACCGACCATGTCTATTACGCCGCCGCCATCCTGGCTGTCATACCAAGACACATCTCGACGCATCCTGACCTCATCTCCAACAGCAATCACAACCTCTGGTGGCAGATCCCCAATCTCATGTGAGGTTTCTCTAAACAAGGTTTTGCGATAGTCACGCAGCAGCCGCTTGCTTCCAATGCGCGCGTCACCAAGCCCCCTCAGCACAATATTCCAGTCATCACGCCGGGAATCCTTGTCCAGAATCAAGTAGCTCGCTCCAGAAACACGCCTGACGTACATCAGGTAGTTAAAACCCGGAGCTAGGGACCGGCCTTCTGGATCAACAATTTGGTCAATAGGAACCCCCAAGCTTTGATGCGCAGACGCCTTAACTCCAACCACGCTCCAGAACTCAAACCCTTTGACGCGGAATCTCTCTCCACTGTGCGCGTGGGATACATAGTCACCAGCTTTCACAACTAGAGCGTGAGCCATCCCGTCCTCCTGTCTAGCTTCATGGCCGCTGCCGCTTTATGCCAAGCTGGTTTGTTGCTCTAGCGCTGCAGGGAAATCACTCGCGCCGTCATAGACCCCGACACTGAACACCGGCAGGGGCTTTGCCCGGCCGGCGACAACGATGAGGATGGGGTGAGAACAGTCGATGTCTGGATCATTTGAGACCTGCTGCATTTGGCGATGATCGGTGTTGCTGGGGTACGCTTGCCGAGCTGGGTGCGAATGCCACTCGCCCAGGTAGTATTCCCGCGGATCCGCAGCCCACTTCTCCTCCAGATAGGGCCTCAAGCCTCCTGTGCCACGCTCAAATCTGAACCAACCTCTCTTGGAATCCGGCGGTGGCGGAGTTGCTTCAGTAACAATAGCTTCACCGTTCCGGTAGTAGCCGATCAGTATCCCGCCAGTCTCCCTTCGCCCGGCGCCAACCGCTAGATCTCGCAGCGTATCGATGACCGCCTCAGGCAAGTGAACTAGGTAGCCCCCACCACCATATGTCTGTGAAGTTGTGGTCATGGGGCCGCGGAGACAAGCGCCGGAACCCCGGTCTTGGGGTCATCCTTTAGCTCAAGCACATGAAGCCCAGGATCGAGTTCGCCAATATGGAACCGTTCGACCATCCGGACAGCGGCGCCAGCGAGAATCTGCAGGGCATCGTCTCGGGCTGGGAATAGTGGATGCCAACAGCCCGGGGCATCACGTACGCCCCATCGAGCCCCATCCGGATCCGAATGTTCGGCGCCTTCCCGCTCAATCCAAGGCTCCATAGCAACATGGAAGTCGTTGACTGGAAAGTTGTCGCCTTTGTGTGCAAAAAAGAATAGCCGGCGAGCCTCGTATCCCGTTGATATGGAGATAAATTCCCGCCGCCTGCCATCGACGTAACTGGCCAACGATGCCAAGACCGAATCTTCGGCGGTCATATCGAGCACAAGGTCATGGTTCCTCAAAAGTCGCGCCAACCCTTCACCGGCCGGAGGCAATGCGCCGGGAAATGCGACCGCATTCATATATGGCGAGACTCGGTTCAAACGATCGGCCATCGCGTGGGCCTTGCCCTGACCCACGTGCGACAACGTCAAGGCGTGGCGGCGCATATTTCCCGCCTCCAGCACATCCGCGTCAGCAATCGTAAGGCTCTCACAACCCCCACGAGCCAGGGTCTCGGCAACCTTTGAGCCAACAGCCCCAGCGCCGATCACTAGCATGCGAGTCTCGCCCAGAGCCTGATCAAACGCTCCCCGCGCGTTAAGAATCTGCGTCTCCCAATTTTCCGTCGGTTGCCAGTTGATCGGGTTATTTCCAGAGACGGTTAGTTGCACCTGCGAACGGAGTTGCGACGGGCCAGTACGAAACCCGGCAACGCCACGCATTTTTCTCGAAACGGGTTGCGGGAGCCGAGCTGCCTTCCACGCCATCTGAACAGGCTCAGCGCCGACATATTCCGGAATCGGGAACCCCGCTAGCACAAAATCTATTTTCTTATGCCGCCCACCGCGCGAGAGTTGGTCTGTAAAGGCATCAAAATCCACCCCCAAATGGCGGCAGATCGTTGCCAGATGCGCCCACGTTCTTGGAGCCTCCCATGGCATCCGCACGGGCGGATGTGGTAGACGAAGCCATGCTGCCCACTGAGCGTTCTTGTTCCGGATATCAACTGCTCGCCCCCAAGACACAGGTAGCAAAGTGTGGCCACCGCCATCCTCGAAGTTGCCAACTGCCCGAACATTCTGGCGGTGGGCCACTGGGTGCAACGGAACCAGCCCAAAAATCTCACCGCATTTGCTCCACTCCGTTAGCCGCCTCGTGTTCTCCTGGAATGCCACGTGGACCACTTCACGACGCTGCCGCCCGATGTCGGCACTGGGAAATACAGGAAACTCATAGGGGTCCCCCTCTCGCAGGAGCTCGTCGTTAGCTGCCGCTTTTACCCACTCAACAGTCCGCCCCACATGCCATTCGAGGCGGGCATGTTCATCAAGCGGCTCGACAGCACTCCCGAACCGACCAAATACTGCATCCGGGGCTGTCACGCAGAGATGGCCGGATCGAAACTTCAGCTGGCCGTTAGGCGGGCCATTCAACGCCATATGTGGGAACGTCGCTGTAATGCTGTTCTCGGCAGCGGGATAGACATGGATAGAACCGAGTGGATAGCTCTCATCCACGGTGACATACCAATCCGATGGATTAGGCACAAACTCCGTGGCCTCGAGACCGGTGTCCACTCTAAGACGGAGAGCCCATCGTTGCGTATCAGACGGCAAGCGCTCCCAAAACGACAGTTCCCGGACGCCTGCAAGTCCGTCTAAAGATCTGCGTGCTGCACGCAAGGCTTCAGGTGGTTCACGCAAAACGCTTTGGACCCGGGTTACTGCTGCTCGTCGGCTCAGTGAAGCCCGCGCTCGTGCCACTATCGTTGCTACCTTGTTTTTTGCCCCCCCCTGGAGGCGCTGGGAACTTTCCCCCAAACAAGTCACGCCACAAGCAAACACTTGCGTCTTTGTCCTGTTCGTCGAGGGCTGTTCGCGCCTTGGGCGCGGCCTCTTCGACAGCCTTGAAGAGCTTCTCGAAGTCTGAGAATTCGACTCGTTTCAGCACATCGTGCTCAGGAACCCCGTAGTCAGGAAGCTCCGGCACGCTCCCCATGACAACGTAGTGCCTGTACTGATCGACAAAGCTCTCCAGTGTCAAAGTGACCCCTTCAGCGATGGAGCTGATGCCATCCGGACAGCATTCGGTAATCAGGCGCTCGAACGGATAGCCCTTTGGGTACTTCGGCAGTTCTTCATGGCCAACCCGCCACCACTTGAGCGCCTTCACAACATTCACGAAATGGCCATTGCAGGCTTGGTTTTTTTCCGCGGCAACAGCAATCTGCGCCAACGGGTCTGTTCGCTGCCATTGCTGAGTCTCTCGATCAGGGATCTGTAGCGGCTCGGACTTCCAGCGCCTCTCCGCTCCTCCACTGGCCTCGAGGATCGCTGCAAGTCCGCTCCAGCTCAGGTCCTCGTCAAGGAAAGAGTCGTTGCGCACCAAGTCTGATTGAGCCGCCTGCTTTGCTGCTTCTGACGGCGCACTGGTAACCACGACATCCAGATCAACATGGGACAGCTCGATGCCGACTGAACGGCCTTGCAGCTCGCATTTCCCTGGATAATATTTCTCGAGCCTTCTCTTGAAACGCTCCAGGACCTCAGCGGGTGTATTTTCATCCGCATCAAGGTTGGTCACGACAATCACATCAACGTCAGACCGCTTCCCACCTTTCGGTCTCACAGCCGTCGCTCGGCGGTAACTTCCCTGGATGAATGTGGAGACAATGCAGTCTTTCAGGTCATCATCTTTCGTTAGCCGCCCGCGCAAAGTCTCATGCCCCTTCTTGGCTTCCTGCCGCTGGTTGTCGGTCATCCGGATCTCACGAAGAAAGTCGTCAAAATAGGTGGGTAGATCCATAGCTTGCGTCCGTCCTTTATTGCTGCTCTTGGGGGAATTTGAGGCTTGGGAGATAAGGGGTGCTGTGCCGCTGCTGGCGATCATGCTCATACAGCTGAATAGGGTCAGCCAGATCGGTCATCGTCTGCCCTAAAAAGAACATCAGCGCATTAGGAGCAGCGACGAAGACATGAACCCTGTCTCCGTGCCTCTTGGCCTCTCGAATGAGTCGCGTCGCCTCAATGGCAAGGGCATAGGCGTGGGAAGCATTGATCACACTGCTTGGCCCCGCCCCATTTCCCGGAACGAGGTGCAGCAACGTGCGTGGGGAGAGTTCTGCCTCGTCGCAGTAATGATTCACATCCCGCAGGATTTCATGCGTGACTGAGAGCGCGACAACCACATCCCGGGGGGCGTCCTCATTTGCTTTCTCGTCGACAGTCCAACCAGGTAGGTCATCTGACAGAGGGTGAACCGGACGCCAGGGCTCGGGACCGCCGTGGGGGAGTTTCTGGACCGGGATAATCGACGCCCCAGATATAGATGGAAGGCAGCGGCCGGCCAGATATGCGAGCGTCAAATGACACTCGAGCACGATCTGATTGGCATCATTGGCTTCGACAGCTTGCTCAAGAAACGCCTCCACCTCTTGGCGCACGCTTTCCCAGTGTTCCGGATTGCGGATGTATCGGTCGCCAGTGAAGTGCTCCGTGAGATCCACGTGGTCGACACAGTCCACTTCCATCTTTTGGGCCCATCGCTTAAAGCTCCTGATGCCGATGTGACCCTCTATCGAGGGAGGCTTCTGTTCTCTCAGGAGCCCCTCATTCCGACAGATCTCTTCAAGCTGCGCGAGGTCCACCTCAATCGGCTCAGGGGCCTGAAGCAGGCCGCGAATGATGCTGTCATAAGGGTTGCTGTGCTTATCAGGAGAGAGCGGCTCAAGCCCCGCCGCATCCAAATGGGCTGATAGGTCTCTTAGCTGCCTGTTAAGAGGTGGCAGCGAGAGGGTTAGTCGAAGGTCTCGAACAAACTCGGCCAGTTCTTCATCGCATAATCCGAGATGACTCTTCCACTGTTGGCGGAGTGAGCCAAGTTGCGACCGCGGCCCATCAGACAAGAACTGTTCTGGTAGACGCCCGTCCGCCCGCACTTTCTTTGCTACGGGGTCGTTGTTGTCCCAACCCCAGTTAGATTCAAGAATGGCGCGGCAGGTCTTCCTCTGTGCGCGGATCTCTCGATATCCGGCATACATCTTCTGCAGAAGCGAACGGCCACTACCTGAGTTTTCGGTGAGGCTTGCAAGAGAGTAGGCATCCCTCTGATCTACGTGATATTTCGCCTGTATCGCGTCAACGTCGTAACGCTGATGTCCATCCAGCTGGGCCTTGGCATAGAACACCACGACATCATCAACGCCAGCGGCGGCGTCGTACTCGTAACACACCTTCTGAACAGTCGGAGGTGTTCTGCGCAGGCCCGCAGCGTAATGCCAGAACACACGCCCCTGAAAATCCTGCCCCCCCGCTTGTGCCGCAACAGCCTGCTTCGCCATTAGCTCCCTCGCTCAGTTGAAATTTCAGCCGCGCTCCGGGTCTCCGAGGCGCCATAAGAACACCTGGCGAAGCCTTTCGAAGACTGCAAGAACAGCTCCGCTCTCCCATCAAGTTGCTCCTTGACCGACCGCCACTCCGGCATAAAGCGATCCAGCAGACAGTAGAACCGCGGACTGTGGTTATGCTCGACCAGGTGACAGATCTCGTGCAGCAGCACGTAATCGATGGCTCGCGTCGGCGCTTTAACCAAGTGCGGATTCAACAGAATCGAGCCTTCCGGTGAACAGCTCCCCCATTGAGTCTGCATTTCCATCATGCGCCAGGGCGGAATGGTCTTTGTCCAAGGCAATGCCTCAACCAACACCTGCAGTCGGCGCTGAAAGACATCCTCCGCGCGCTCCCGGTACCACTCGCGTACGGCTTTCTGGATTCGCGCCTCATTCAGTTCTCTGCCTCGGACGCGAAGCTGGCCTCCGATGAGCTTGCAGTTCATCTTGCGCTGATGCGGCTCTGCGATGACCTTCAGAACGTACCGCCGGCCGAGGTAGAACATGCTCTCGCCGCTTACCCACTCTCGAGGGAGGACGTGGCGGTTGCGCTCCTCGATATCATCCAGGTGCCTCAGAATCCACCGCGCCCGACGCTGAACCGCCGACTTGATCTCCGGCAAGTCGGCTGACTCTGGCGCGTCGACCTGAACTGTGCCATTCGGATGGACATGCACCTTGATGGCCGCTTTCTTAAGGCCGGGCAGAAAGCACAAGTGATAGCGGAACTGTCGCTCGCCATAGCGGGCGGTGTGCTCCCGCACTTGCGCGTCATCCATTGGGGTGACGGAAGTCATGCTTTGGCGACCCCGTTGCGGAGAATCTGCACCACCTCGGCCAAAACCTCATTGGCCTTGTCCAGCCCTATCAGGGTGAACAATCGGGGCAACAGGCTCTTGCGAACGTCCTGCTCGATACCCACTGGGTTCAGGGAGTTCTCGACCACGGCCCGGTTCACCACCTTGTCGATCTCGAAGGCTTCCTCGAT
>JAWLHD010000182.1:0-7704 GCA_041690555.1 Anaerohalosphaeraceae bacterium | reverse complement strand
CGGCGATCTTTCCTCAAACGCGCCGCTTGCGGCTCCGCCGCCGTTCCGTTCTTTGTCCGCGGCTCCGCCCTCGGTCTGGGCCCAAGGCCCGCACCCAGCGAACGCCTCGTCATGGGCTGTATCGGCCTCGGCATCCAGGATGTCGGCAACATGCGCGAATTCCTCCGCCACCCCGACGTGCAGGTCGCCGCCGTCTGCGATGTCCTCGACACGCAAACCGAAAAGGCCAGGGCGATAGTCGACACCCATTACCGCAACACCGACTGCCGCGCATTAAGCGATTGGCGAAAGATCACACAGGACCAGGCCATCGACGCCGTACTCATCGCCGCACCGGATCACTGGCACCCCCTCATGGGCATCGACGCCGCCCGCGCCGGCAAGCACATGTATTACGAAAAGCCGATAGGCTGGAGTTTCCAGGCCGCCCAGGCCCTCCGCTCCGCCGTCCGCCGATACGGCGTCGTCTTCCAGTTCGGCACACAGCAGCGATCAAGCAGAGACTTCCGCTTCGCCTGCGAGCTCGTCCTCAATGGCCGCATCGGCAAACTCCGCACCATCCTCGTCGGCGTCCCGGGCAGCGTCCCCGTCCCCATGCCCGCCGAAGAACCCGTCCCGCCCGGATTCGACTATGACATGTGGCTCGGACCCGCGCCACGCGCCCCCTACAGCTACGAGCGAACCCGACCCTACGTCTCCCGACCCGATAAGCCGTGGACCCAGAACTACAGCAACTGGTACCACGTCTCCGATTACTGCATCGGCTTCATTGGCAACTGGGGCATACACCACGTCGACATCGCCCAGTGGGGAGGCGGAACCGAAGACACCGGCCCGACCGAAATCGATGGCAAAGCAGCCTTCCCCACCGAAGGCATGGGCGACTGCGCCTTGACCTGGCAGGTGAATAACACCTTCGCAAACGGAGTCCGCCTCGTTCACATGGACAACGACTCCGCCGCAAAACATCCCGAGCAGATACCCGGATTCAGCCAGGGCATACTCTTCAAAGGCGACGACGGCTGGGTCTTCGTCAACCGAGGCAGACTCGACGCAAATCCAAAGTCGCTCCTCGCCGAAACCATCGGCCCCAACGAGGTGCGGCTGATCAACAGCGCCAATCATCACCGCAATTTCATCGACGCCGCCAAAGGCGCCGCCGTAGCTGCCTGTCCCGTTGAAGTAGCCGTGCGAAGCGACACCATCTGCATGATTGACAACATAGCCGCAAGGCTCCAGCGAAAACTCAATTGGGACCCGCGCCGCGAGCGATTCGTCGACGACGACGAAGCCAACCGTATGCTCACGCGCACCATGCGGAGCCCGTGGACTCTCAAAGCATGATCTTTTCGGAGACGAGCGTATGAAGCGCATCGCAATCTTCACTGTAACTTGTGCAATAACGATCTCCGCCTTCGCCGCCGAGCCGCTACGAGTCGGCTGGGCCCAGGTCGACATTACCCCCCAGCGGCCCGTCGCCCTCATCGGCCAGATGCACAAACGTATCTCCACCGGAGTAAAAGACCCGCTCACCGCCACCGCACTCGCCATGGAATCAGGCCCCGAACAGGCCGTCATGGTCTCGTGCGACGTCATCTTCACACGCCGCGCCGTACTCCAGCGCGTCCGCGACGCCGTCCGCTTCAGGATCGCCGAGTTCGACGCCGAAAAGCTCATCATCAACGCCACCCACACGCACACCGCCCCAGGCTTCATCGACAGCACCTTCAAAGGCCTCTACGACGTCACCGGCGACGAAGGCGTAATGAAGGCCTCCGAATACGCCGACTTCTTCGTCGAACGCGTCGCCGATGCCGTCGTCCGCGCATGGCGCGCCCGAAAGAACGCCGCCGCAAGCTGGGCACTCGGCCACGCCGTCGTCGGCATGAACCGACGCGTCCACTATTTCGACGGACGAACCGCAATGTACGGCGCCACCGCCGCCGCCGACTTCTCCAACATCGAAGGCGGCGAAGATCACGGCGTCGAAATGCTCTTCTTCTTCGACGCCGACGCCAAACTCACCGGAGTCCTCATCAACGTCGCCTGCCCCTCCCAGGAAACCGAGAACCTAAACGTCGTCTCCGCCGACTTCTGGCATGACGTCCGCGTCGAACTCCGCCGCCGCTTCTCCGACGATCTCTTCGTCCTGCCCCAGTGCGCCGCCGCCGGCGACCAGTCCCCCCACTACGTCTGGCGCTCCCAGGCCGAAAAGATCATGGCCCAGCGCCGCGTACTCGACAGCCGCCGCGAAATCGCACGACGAATCGCAGACGCTGTCGCAGACGCCGCCCCGCTCGCCGCAAAACACCTCGACACGCAACCTCTCTTCCGACACGCCATCGCCCGCATCGACCTGCCCGCACACGGCAGCGCCACAATGCCCTTCTACGAAACCGACCCACTCGATGGCGTCGAGATTCACGCCCTGAGATTAGGCGACGTCGTCATCGCAACCAACCCCTTCGAGCTCTTCATCGACTACGGCATCCGCATAAAGGCCCGAAGCCCCGCCGTCCTCACATTCGTCGTGCAGCTCGCCTGCCACAACCTCGGCTACCTGCCCACCGCCAAAGCCGTCGCCGGCGGCGGCTACAGCGCAGACAAATTCCTCGTCGGACCCGAAGGCGGCCAAAAACTCGTCAACGAAACCCTCCGACTGATCAATGACCTCTGGAAATGACCTCAAAACCGCCGACCCTTGTGCAGTATCCAACGTGCCATATACTCCAGGCTGATTTAAGGGCGTCCCAAAAACCTCAATCGCCCGCGATTTCCATTACCTTTACAGCCGCCAATGCGGTATAATTGAACCGCAAGGAGAAGACCACATGCAAAAGCTCGTAACCGTCTACCTCGACAACCACGCATACATGGGCGGCAAGCTCCTCCGCGGCTCCTTCGCCGACAAGCACGGCCTCGTCGAAGAGCACCTCGAACCCTACCTCGCCGACGGATGGTCCATCAAAAAAATCCACAGCTTCGGCGGCGCCAACGAGGGACTCAACGTCCGCGGATGGCTCGTCGCATTGCTGGAAAAATAACTCACGCAAAAGGAGAATTAAAATGGCATCCAATATCGACCGCAGAGCATTCATGCAGCAGTCTCTCGTCTCCGCCGCCGCCGGTTCGGCCGCCCTCGCCGCAAACCCCCAAGACGCACAGGCAAAAGCCCCGCCTTCCCAAAAAGCCCAGCTCCCCTCCGGAAACATCGCCGGAATGTCCGTCAGCAGAATCCTGCTCGGCGGAAACCTCCTCACACACTACACCCACAGCCGTGACCTCAAGTACGTCTACACCCTCGCCGCACACTACAACACCGAAGCAAAAATCCTCGAAACGCTCGCCCTCGCCGAAGAACACGGCATCAACACCCTCTCAATCCACACCACCGAATGGACAGACCCGATACTCCGAAAATACAAACGCCAGGGCGGAAAAATTCAGATCATAATTTGCCCCACCGCACCCGCCGACGACTCTATGGAAGCCTACAAAAAGCAGGTGCAGTACATCGCCGACATGGGCTTCGAAGCATTGTACCTCTGGGGTGTCCGCGGCGACCAGCTCGCCGCCGCAAACAGACCCGACCTCATCAAACGAGCCGTCGAAATAGTAAAGGAATACAACCTGCCCTCAGGTGTCGGCGCACACGACCTCAAAGTAATACGCATGTGCGAAGAAACCGGCGTCGACGCCGACTTCTACATCAAAACCTTCCACCACCACACCTACCCCACCGGCCCAAAGCCCGAACAGATCAAAGCACCCTACTCCGAATTCCCCGGCTACTGGTGCAGCGACCCCCAGGCCGTCATCGACGTCATGAAAAACGTCAAGAAACCCTGGATAGCTTTCAAAGTCATGGCCGCCGGAGCTATACCGCCCGAAAACGCATTCAAATACGTCTTCGAAAACGGAGCAGACCACGTACTCGCCGGAATGTTCGACTTCGACATCGCACCAGACGTGCAAATTGCAAACAACATACTAAAGGATCTAAAAAGAACACGCCCCTGGTGCTCATAAACGGTATGGGACCGGGTCTCATTTTCTATAGATGCTTTGCGTCCGCTATGTTAATATGGGCAATTCCGCCCTCGCTTGCACTTTGCGCTTTTCTTTTCCGCATTTACGCTGTATCTTGACGACAACGCGGCCGCCGGCGGCTTCCCTGCCGCCGACACTTGGTGTAACGTAAAACTCCCGCGTTCCGGGAACGACAAACAATGCGATCTATATGAGAGCTCAATCATGAAGACGCAAACCATCGCACCCTCAACCCGAGCCGCACTATGCCTCGCCGCCGCCCTGCTGCTCGCACCCGCCGCCACCGCACAACTCCTCGAATCCGACGACGGCCTCCTCACACTCGAAAAATCCGTCGTCCTCATCCAGTGCGTCAGCCAAGACTTCGACTACGTCACGCCCTGGAAGACTGCCAGAATGACACAGGGCCTCGGCTCCGGATTCGTCATCGACGGCAGCCGCATCCTCACGAATGCCCACAACGTCAGCAACCACAAGTACATAGAAGTCAAAAAGCAGAACATCGCCCGACGCTACCCCGCTGTCGTAACCTTCATCGGCCACGACTGCGACCTCGCAATCCTCGCCGTACTCGACCAGTCGTTCTTCGATGACACCATCCCGCTCCAGTTCGGAGGCCTCCCCCGAGTTAACTCAAAAGTCCACACCTACGGATTCCCCGTCGGCGGAAGCCAGGTCTCAGTAACCGAAGGTGTCGTCAGCCGAATACAAATGGGCACATACATCCACACCCAGGCCGATTCCCACCTCGTAGTCCAGACCGACGCCGCCGTAAACCCCGGCAACAGCGGCGGACCAGTCATGCAGGACGGAAAAGTCGTCGGCGTCGCCTTCCAGAACCTCCGTGAGGCCGATAACATCGGCTTCCTCATCCCCACAACCGTCGTCGCACACTTCCTCAAGGACGTCGAAGACGGCAAATACGACGGTTTCGGATCCCTCGGCTTCTCCTCCTTCACAGGCCTCCACAGCAAGGCCTGTGCCGACTGGCTTAAGGTCCCCCCCGGCGAAGATGGCGTCGTCGTCCTCCGAACCAAAATGCACAGCTCCGTCGAAGGCAAGTTCCAGAAGAACGATGTCATTACCAGAATCGACGATTACAATATTGACAACGACGGTATGGTCCGCGTCTACGGCCTCTCAGTCCACATGTCGGAAATCATCGAACAAAAACAAATCGGCGAAACCGTCGACATCACCTTCTACCGCGACGGCAAGAAAATGACCGAAACCGCAACCGTCGCCATGAACCGACCTGTACTCGACTACGCAAGAGCATACGACGTACCACCCCGCCACGTAGTCTACGCAGGCCTGACCTTTGTGCCCATGACCCGCAATTACCTCGAAGCATGGGGCCAATCATGGCTCTCAGACATCCCCTTCTATCTGCGACACCTCTTCTACGAATCCGAACAGCTCAATATTGATCGCCGCCGAAAAGAATACGTCGTCCTCTCCGAAATCCTCCCCGACACAGTCAACGCATATTGCGCCGCCTTCAAGGACAACGTCGTCGAAACCGTCAATGGCGTCGATATACACCGCCTCGAAGACATGCCAAACGCACTGCAAAAAAGTGCCGACGGCTTTTGCGTCATAAAGTTCATGGGAGTAGAACGGCCGCTCATCCTCGATGCCGAAGCCGCCGAGGCCTCCCAGCAAAACATCCTCAACAGATACGCCGTGCCGGTCGCGGCCAACCTGGAGGCCGGGATATGAAACCCAAAAACTGCCTGCCCGCTCTCATCCTCGCCGCAGCCGCCCTTTTCAGCACTGGTTGCACGGAAACTGAACGCATCATACCCGATGCCGCACCCCGAGCCGATCTCCGCGAAGAGATGAAGAAATCCCTCGTCTACCTCAACGTCTCGGCGCGCAGTTACGAAATGCTCCAGCCCTGGCGCCCGCCCGACTCCGTCGAACGAAACGGGTTCGCCTGCGCTGTTGCCCCCTACGAAGTCATCACCACCGCACTCAACGTTGCCGATGCCTCACTCATCAAGGTCCGCGTCCACGGCCAGAACGAATTCGCCCCCGCATCCGTAAAGGCCGTCGACTACGAATGCAACCTCGCACTGCTGCACATTGATCCCGACCAGCTCTCCGAACCCCTCGTCCCCCTGAAGTTCACCGAACACTACAGACGCGGCGCTCCCGTCGATTCTTACTGGCTCGGCTCAAACGGAGACGTGATTACCGGACGTGGACACCTCGACCGCGCCGAAGTCAACCGCTGCCAATCCTCCTTCACTCGCTTCGTCGACTACGTCGTTGCCGGCACGTCTACCGAAACCGGCAAAGGCCGCCTCTTCTGCATTGACGGCCGCCCCACCGCCATCGCCTGCTGGGCCAACAGCGACAAACAGGAGACCGGACTCATACCTGCCTGTACTATAAACCACTTTCTCCGCGATGTCGCCGAAGGCGATTACGCCGGCTTCGGCATCACCGGCTTCGTAACCGAGGCCCTCACCGATCCCGGCCTGCGCAGCTATATCGGACTGCCCGCCGATGTTAAGCACGGTGTTTACATCCGCAATGTCCACCGCATCGGAATGGGCAGCGACCTCCTACGCCAGGGCGATGTCCTCGCCGCAATCGACCACAGACAAATCGACGCGTACGGTTACTACGAAGATGACCTGTACGGCCGACTCTCCTACGAACACCTCGTAAACATCCGCGCCGTCGGCGATACCACGAACTTCACCGTCTTCCGCGACGGCCGCCCCCAAACTGTCTCCGTCCCCGTTACCAGATTTGATATCGACGAAATGCTCATCCCCTACCATGCCTTCGACACCGCACCCGAATACATCGTCACCGCCGGTTACGTAATACAGAAACTCACCCGCGACTACCTCGGACTCTGGGGCGACAGCTTCGGCGGCAAGGCCCCGCCCCACCTCTATCACTACTACCGCACGGCATCCTTCAACCCGGCCCCCGACCGCCGCGACGTCGTCATCCTCAGTGTCGTCCTGCCCGCCGAGATCAACCGGGGATACCACGGACTCGGAAGGCTTGTTATCAGTACTTATAACGGTATGCCAATCACCAGACTCGCCGACGTACTCGAAGCGCAGAAGATCAACCCCGACTCACCCTATGACATAATCGAATTCGAGCAGGACAGCCCCACCGTCGTAATTCCCCGCGCAGAACTCGACCAGGCAAACACCATGATCGCAGCACGTTACGGAATCCCCCAACTCGTCCGCGTCAACCCCTGACCTCTCACCCTCCAATGGGTGAAGGGTGGCAGCCACTGGCCCACGCCACAGGATCCCCCCTGCCCCTTGAAGGCGCCCAATACAGCCAGACCCAACAGTGAGCGAAACCCAAGTGGCTGGTGTTTCATGGGTGGCAGCCACTGGCTCATACTGCAAAACCCCGCCTGCCCCTGAGGATACGGCATGGGTGGCAGCCACTGGCCCACGCCGCAGGATCCCCCCTGCCCCTTGAAGGCGCCCAATACAGCCAGACCCAACAGTGAGCGAAACCCAAGTGGCTGGTGTTTCATGGGTGGCAGCCACTGGCGCATACTGCAAAACCCCGCCTGCCCCTGAGGATACATCACGGCGCCAAACCCCAACATCCAGAACCCAAGTGGCTGGTCCGCCCCAAGACCCCCTTGTTCTCAATATTGAT
>JAWLHD010000181.1:0-7721 GCA_041690555.1 Anaerohalosphaeraceae bacterium | reverse complement strand
CTCGTGAGTTCGACCGGGTCTTCGCTTCGATTGTAAAGTTCGATCCATTCCTGGTCGGGTTCGTGAAACGGCACATGCGGAACGAGTATTCGGCGTGCTTCAATCTCAGGCAGGATGAGCAGATCGGTACTGCCCGCAGACCAGTTGAGCCCCTGGATAGCGAGGATGTTTGTGCCTGCGCGGAGATGCGTCTTGAAACCGCTGATATCGAAGTGTTTGAATTTCACCGCCTCTGCATTCGGATGGCTGGCGGTCGATCGGGAAGACCAGGTTAGAAGCCCAACGTTGTCGTCTCTTCCGGGGGCATTTGCGCAGGCGACTTCGACTCCGTTGATCCACGCGACGAAACCGTCATCGTACTTCATCTTCAGGATGAGTGTTTCGATCTGTGCCGGGTCAGCCAGGTCGAAAGGTATGCGGATATAGACGGAAGTATTGCCTCCGTACATCAGGGCCTGCACATCAGTATGTATGAGGCCTGCGAAACCGGCCGGGGATGTTTCATAGCCCACGCCGGTTGTGCTGCCCTGACCGTCGTTCCATGCGGAGTCGTCGAAAGCCTCGTTGCCGCCTGTCCATTCGAGGCCGTCGGAATCGTCCTGCGGCACCCTTACGGCGGCGAAGGTGTGGGAAGGCACCAGCAGGGTGGTTTCGTATTCTTCGGCGGTCTCTCGGACGGGGCGGTAATGATACATGATCTCATTGATGACGATCTCGTTGCAGAAGGCGAAGTTGTTTGGTGCGCCGAGTGTTTCGATATTCGCACGTGCCCAGCGGCCGACGCCGTCAGGACTGCGTCCTCGAAGGGAATTCTTTACGACGGCTCCATCGACAATGAGTCCGCTTGCCGAATATAGAAACAGTTTGTCTTCATCGGAGGGGTGAAAGCCGAGTTCCGCCTCGTGGATCACCATGCACGCCCCCGGCTCTAAGGCGCCGGCCGGGAGCGTGTATTCGCCGCGCGTCTCACCTCGGCATACGAGCTTGAAGCCGTCGGTATCAATG
Source organism: Anaerohalosphaeraceae bacterium (assembly GCA_041690555.1). Taxonomy (GTDB): domain Bacteria; phylum Planctomycetota; class Phycisphaerae; order Sedimentisphaerales; family Anaerohalosphaeraceae; genus JACZKQ01. The sequence goes on along the minus strand of JAWLHD010000181.1, from coordinate 6,716 downwards.
GGTGTGTCGCCGTAGTTGAAGAGTTCGATGCGCATCGGCGACACTCTGGCGGATGTGATCTCATTAATCGCCAGTGCGACGGGCTGGTCCGCCGGCAGGGGGGTTTGCACCGCCGCGAGCACAGCCGCGAAGCGCATGTCTTCGCTTGCCGTCGCCTTATGCACCTCCACGGCCAGGACGTTGCGACCGTTGACCATGTGCGAAGAGGAGATCGCCAGCGGACCGGTGAAGGCCGGTTTGACGATCTCCGAGAGGGCTCTGGTCTCGAAGGTAATGTCTCCGTCGGGCATGTTGAGGCGAAAAACTTCATGGCCGTTGATGTAAAACACTGCGCCGTCGGCGACGAGCGCGTCGAGCGTCAATGCCGTGTGAGAGAGCACATCAGCATGGTGCAGGAATTCCTTTCGGAAGTAGTACGTTGGGGCGGATCCGGCCAGTTCAGTCTGTTCGACGACCGCGACAGCCGTGCCGTCGACCTGGACACGGATGCCGGACGGGTTCGGCGACGTGCCGCCGTTGGTGAAGTGGAAGTCAAGCGTATTGAGGCCATTGGCAAAACCGCTAAGAATATCGAACGGCCCGGAGAACGTACTGAAGCCCGCCCAACTGATGCCGGTGCTGACGCCGTTGATGCGAACGTCGTTCAGCACGTCATCAACAGCGACGATCATGCTCAATTGGGCTGTGCTTGGGTCGTAACCGGCCAGGTCAAAGGCGGTGCGGAAGACGTAGTGGCCCGCGGGCAGGTTGTCGGCGCCCTGGCTGCTAAGGCCGATCCACTGAGAGTCGGGCCCGTTGGATAGCCATGCCGGATGGTTCTGCATGACGAAGACCTGATCGCCGCTGGCGGCGATCGTGTAGTGAGGATCCAACTGACCGGGACTCAACAATGTGCGGTCATCATCCAGGCCTGTGCTAAACAACGTGTCAATCGTCTTGCGTTCGACCGCAGCGGCGCCCGACCCTACGTAGAAGCCCGCAGGGCCCACCGGCCAGTCGGCATCATGCGCATAGTCTGGCTCATTCCATGCGTCTCCGAGATCTACACCCGCGTCGTTGTATCGCCACGTGTCAAATATGCCCACGAATTTGTGTTGTGTAGGCACAGTATCGGCGGCGGGGAAGTTTTCGCGGCCCGGTGTGCCGCCGTGCTGGGGACTCCATGTCCATTTTGCCGGCTCGGCGCTTGCAGTTCGGGGATTGCGCTTTGCAAGGGACGCGCCGGAGCCGTCGGCGGCAACCGGCCAGTCGCCGCGGTCGCTGTATTCCACTGCGTCCATTATGCGGTCGCTGTTGCTGATAAGCTGCAGAAGCTCGCCGCTGTTCGAGAGGCGGCCGCTGAATGGACCCATGACATCGGTGATCCCGGCCGACTCCCGCAGATAGGACGGGTCTATAGCAATGACAATATAGCCATCGGCCGCAACGACTGTGCCGTCGGTGAAAGTGTAATCGATGCCGCCTGCGATGCGCCAGCCTGAAAGGTCCACGTCCACAGCCAGGAGGTTGTGCAATTCGAGCCATTCCAGCCGGGCTTCATTCTGCTCCGGATGGTACATGATCTCATTGAAGACGACAACACTGTCGGCGGCACCAGCGATCGAAGCTGTCAGCAGCACCGCCAAGCCTGCTGCGGCAATTACTCGGATTGTCTGATGCAATGCGCCCTCCGCCACGGCGACGGCATTACAGCCCCATGACGGAAACAGGCCGCGAAGTCGCAGCCTGCTTCCCTGACTCTGTTACCGCCAGATTGTCTTCTACATTCTCGTCGCCACTCGCCGCAACGAGGGGCACATCGAGCAGTTACTATTTATTCCACGTCTGCGAAAGTATTGTGAAGTCGACAAGATCGACATTACCCGAACCGTTGATGTCTGCGTCGGGATCATCCGTCAGCCAGCCTTCGGCGATGATGCGGAGATCGGCGGCGTCTACCAGGCCGTCTCCGTTCAGGTCGCCGGCGACGGGCAGCATGGCCGCCAGTGCGGCGATCTGGTCGGGCTGGAGCTCATCCTGCCAGATGGTGATTTCATCAATCACTCCGTCGAGGAAATACCAGTCATGTGGGTGCAGGGCCTGCGGAAGCCAGTCGTTGACCCACTGCCTGTCGGTGCCGAAGGCGTTCCATTCGTTGGTATACTCTCCGGCGAGATCGCTGGTCGTACCCGCCGAAACGCCGTCGATGTAGAGTTCGACCTTGCCGAACGCAGAACGCGTTACGGCGAAATGATGCCAGAGCCCGTCATCGACCCTCGGGCCGGTAATGCGTCGCAGACCGCCCGATGCAGAGATGAACCTGAAGTGCCCCGGCACGTTGTCGGCGCCGTCGAATCCTACGTAAACCGCAAGGATTCCCGGATGTCTCATCGCGAAGATTGGTCCCTGGCTGTCATTTGTCCTAAAGAACCCGGAGATGGAGAACGCATAGCCCTGGGGGGCGGTCACAGGTGAGTTGACGAGGCTTACATAGTCGTCTACGCCGTCGAGCTTAAGGGCCGTGCCTTCAATTCCGGGTACCCACGCGGCGTTCGGATCAGCGAAGTTCACGAATGCTCCGTCAAGTCCGCTGCCCATCGCCTCATGGACTGCCTCGCCGCTGCCCTCATCAAGTTTCCACGTCATGAGTAATTCGGCGGGCGTCGTGGACCTGGTGTAGAACGACCATACCGGCCCGTTATACACCACGGCGCCTTCAAGCAGACCATCCACCTTCCAGTAATACTGTGTTGCGGCATCAAGGCCTGTAAGCACGTAGCTTGTATCCGGTACGTCATTGGCCTGAGCCACAATTTCGGTCAGTTCCGCATCGGTCGCCACTGTCAGGTTATAAGTTGCGCCATACGCCCCTTCGAGCGGCTCAGGCCGCCAGCCAAGCACAACATCCACATCAACTGTGGACATTGAAGCAGGGTCAGGGGTGAGCTCAAATGGAAGTGCAATCTCGTTTGAGAAGGCGTAGTGATGCCACGAATCGCCGGTGCTGAACGCGTCGAACGTATAGCTCATCTGGGTGTCGGTTGCCGTAAAAGTGTACTTGAACAGTTGACCGTTGCCGCTGTCGGCGCCGTTCTGATCGACGCGCGTCGGGCTGCCCGGGTTATCACTGGGTGTGATGTCCACAAAGCGTCCACCAGCGCCTCCGAAGCCTACGGTGTAGAACGTGGTGACATACTTCGTGCCGGGAGTGAGTCCTGTCAATGTCAGGACGGGATGTACGGTGTCAGTGTCGCCGTAGAAGAATCCCCGGACAAGGTTTGAACCGCCGCCCGCGACATTGACCGGATTGCCCGTGCCGAATGCGCTTGGTGCGCCTGTGAGGGTCCAGTTGGTTCCCGCACGGTTCGTGTCGCGTTCGAAGAAAACGCCGTTTCCGGCATCGAAGGGCTGGCCATCCGTTCCTTCCGCTATGAACTTGCCCGAATGAGTGTAGGTCTTGCTGGTGCTGATGCCCGAATCATGATCCCCGGTCCAGCGATGCACGGAAAAGCGTCCTACAGTCTCGGCAATGGTTCTGAAGGTCCAGACGGGACTGGTGTATACGATCTGGCCGCCGGAGACTACTTCCACCTGCCAGAAGTATCGCGTGTCGTAATCGAGCGGCTCGGTGGGCACGAATTCCGGTGTTGTCAGGCCGGTTGCGCCGTCGGTTGACATGCCCATATCGAGCGTTGTGCCCAGGTAAACGTTGTAGGAGTCCGCGGCGATGCGTTCAATCGGCGCCTGCCACCTCAGCACCACGTCGAGATTGGCCCTGGCGTCCATGGCCGGAGTTGGATTAAGCCGATACGGAACCAAATCGACCATTTCATCTATCTGGCTCTGTTTCAGTGCGCCTTCCCAGATAACCACTTCGTCGATCAAACCATTCAAATACCGCTGGTCCGCCGCTCCGTGACCGTCGTTGATCCACCGGATTTCAGAGCCGATCGCGCGCAAATCCACGTTGTAGCCTACACGCTGGTCATTGAAAGAGCCATAAGAGCGGCCGTTCACATAGAGGGTCATCGTTCCGTCGATATCGCGGGTGAGCGCGAAGTGATTCCATTCACCGTCCGTAACAACCGGACCATTGAGGCGGAACAGAGTGCTCGTCTCTCGCCCAATAAACCGCAATCGCGTCGGTATCGAATCTGCGCCGTCGTAGCCCACCACCAGCGCCAGAATCGGATTGCCGTCAGTGGAGTTGCGGAACGTGACGAGCGGGCCTTCCGCATCGGTTGTCTTGAAGTACCCAGATATGGAGAAGCCTTTGCCTGCGCCGAACGGTAGCGGCGCGGTGTTTCCCATATCAACGTAGCTGTCTACGCCGTCAAAGCTCAGACAATTGCCCGCCAGGCCTTCGACCCACGCAGTGCCACCCTCATTCGGGTCGTCGAAATTCACCGCCGCGGCGTGATAACCGCCAATGGACTCGGGGACGGCCGTGCCGGAAGTTTCATTCATCTTGTATTCCAGCACCTTCTCGGCTGGAGCCAGCGTCTTAGTGAGGAACATCCACGCCTTGCCCGTGTTATTCGGGTCGGTACTGTAGAGAAGTTGGCCGTCATCGAATATGTCCACCTGCCAGTAATAAGTGGTCGATTCGAGCAGGCCCGTCAACGTATATGTGCCTTCCGTCAGGTCCGGCATCTGGTTGACAACGTTCGGGTCGTACCACCAGTAAAGATCATATACGAGATTACTCGTGTCCACGCCCTCGTCCGGAATAGCCGTGAAGTCGAGGTTGACAGTCAGATCGGTGAATGCGCCCCAACCCGGTTTGGGGTCTACATAAACGGGCAATACCTGCTGGTTGGAAAAAGCGTAGTGATGCCACGACACGTTGCTCCCCACCTCGTCGAACGTTAGCGAAAGCGTGCCGGACAAAGGCGCGATGTAAGTGTACTTCAAAAGGAGTCCGTTACCACCGCCATACAAGTCCTGATCGATCTGTGTGGCGCTGTTCGGATCGTCAGATGGAGTTATATCGATCACGCGCCCGGTGTCTTCCCATCCCTTGGCGTACAGCGTAAGCGTGTACTTCGTGCCCGGCGTCAGATTGTGCAGACTAAGAATCGGATGCACGATGCCCGCCGGGTCGTCCCCGTATACGAAATGCGTCAGCAACGCCGCCCCGGCGCCCGTTACATTGGTGCCGTGCGCTCCCTCGAACGAATGGGGGATGTTCGCCATCTGCCAGTCGACACCCTGTAAATCTCTATCGCCCTCAAACCAGACGCCGTTGCCCGCATAGAACGGCTGTCCATCCGCCGGCGCCATGAATTTGCCTGTGTGGGTGTACAGTTTGCCGGGGCTGATTCCCGAATCGGCGTCGCCTGTCCAAGGTGATACGGTGAAAGTACCGCCCTGTACGGACCCCGCAACCACAATAACGAATACACGCGCAACGGTGCTCCACAGTCTCTGTTTGGTTCCCATGTGCGTACCTCCTCAAATAAGAAATGTTTGCATCGGCGTCAACCGGACGCCTTCATTTGCCAGATGTCTCCATCCTCACCATCTCGCCCTTCCAGTTGGACCGCCTTGTCCAAGGGTACCGGCAACATCCAGAAATGCCTTAGGTCCTATATATTCTAACAAAGCGGTCTGCCCGCCACAACAAGAAAAAAAATGCGCATTGACCGGAAAAAAAGCGTGTCCGACACAAAAAGGTGGCGGTTTTAGGCGGCACGCTACAGGGTCCAGTAGGTTGCCCATTGCCGGCTGTGGTCGAGAGCCGCCAAGGCCAGCAGGGCCTCGGCATTATCGCTGTCCCAACGCATGCCTGGGCCCTTTACACGGGCGGTCAATGTGCCGCATTGGCTTTCCGTCGGGCCCGAGCCGCAGTCGTAGCCCTGCTGGCGGAAGCGAGGGTAGTCCGTCTTCGATGTCCGCGCCTCTACGTACCCGCGCAGCGACTCCAGGCAACACATTTCACGAACGCCGGGGCTGACGCTGTACTCCTCGATGCCCAGCCAGCGGTCGGCCGGATGAACCGTGCCGGTATTCTTCGACCAGTAGACCGTCCGTTCAATCGTAAGTGCCCCGTTGACTGTCTGGTGCGTCACCGACTTCTTGCCCTTGTTGCGAAATCCTTTGGGCCGAGGGGGAAAAAGCCTCCTGCTTGGCTTGCAGGAGGCTCAGGACCTTCTGATAGGCCTGCTGTCTGAATCTCCCGTGCGCGTCTCGAACCGGCTCTTCGCTATCAGCAATGATCCGGCCGCCCCGGGCTTCGTTCATCGCCGCCGCCATCTCCTCGGCCAATGCCCTAACATCCTCCGTCAACAAAGCCTCTATCTCTTCTGCCGTAACCTTCTTGTCTTCCATGACTTATCTCAATTCTTGTTGCTTTTTCTTTTGGGATGGGATACTTGGGTTTGACGTAATTAATTGTAGACACGGAGGTTAGCAACGGAATGCGATGCGCGGCAGACCCTCGACAAACCAGCCTTTTTGACCCTGGCGAGAGGATGTTTTCCAAGACGGTGGTGAAGTTCCTGCGTTCCGGCTGGGCGGGGCTGTTCCGCCAGCAGTTGCTGGCGCTGATGCCGGCCAGGGAACTGGCCGAACATTTCCATCCGAGCCAGGGGGCGCCCACCAAGGAACTGTACAGCATGGCGGGGCTGATCTTCCTGAAGGAATACTGCAACCTGAGGCAGGTAGGGTAACACCCCATAGATGGGTGTAGCCCCACCACATATACTAATTTCAACGATAAACTCAGGAACACCCCT
>JAWLHD010000180.1:0-7761 GCA_041690555.1 Anaerohalosphaeraceae bacterium | reverse complement strand
GGCCTGGAATGGGGGATCTTGGAACTGGCCATGAGGTAGAGAAGACATGTGGTCTAGAAACAGACACCATGGAACAAGCCAGGGCTGTGCGGGGGACTGACGACGGCACCGAGTTCTCATCACCGTGGTCTGTGCCCGAATTGGAACTACAGGGAATTTTTCATCGGCAGGAATCAGTTCGCCGTGTTATCAGTAGTAATTGACTTGGGCCTTGAAATATGGATCAGCCAAAGCTGTTTTACTGCAACAGATTTGCAACAGAGGTGCGCTTTTAGCCCTCGGTCGGCCCTCGGTTGCGTCTCGGCCGGCATCATAAGTCCTTTATTTACAGTTATAAACGGTTTTGCCACAAGTACTTACGAAACGCGATCGCAGACTGTAAATCCGTTGGCGAGAGCCTACGTTGGTTCGAATCCAACCCGGCCCATTGCTTCTTCTTTTTCTCTGCGCAGGCTCCACTTCATTCACGAAACCGAATCTGGCGCTGCCGTCTCAACTGTGCAACTGTCGGCCCCAAATGCCGCGATAGCCTTCACTCGCCGCACGGCGTCGTCAAGCAGCATGTACAAACACGGCACCAGCACCAATGTAACACCCGTGGCGAACAATATCCCGTACCCCAAGGAAAGCGCCATGGGAATCATGAATCGCGCCTGCCGCGACTGCTCGAATATCATCGGTGCAAGCCCCCCGAACGTCGTCAACGTTGTCAGCATAATCGGCCTGAAACGACGAACACCCGCCGCATGAATCGCCTCGAATGCCGTAAGCTTCGCGTCTCTTAGCCTCAGGCCGTTGGCATAATCGATCAACACCAGAGAATCATTGACAACAACACCAGAAAGTGCAACAATCCCCATCATGCTCATTATGCTCAACGAATACCCCATCAGCATGTGCCCAATTACCGCACCAACGATCCCGAACGGGATCGCCACCATCACGATCACCGGCTGCAGATAACTGCGAAATGGAACCGCCAACATCGCATAAATTGCCGCCAGTGCAATCACGAACCCTCCCATCAGACTCTGCATGCTCTCGCGCATATCGGCCTGACGACCCTCCCAACCGTAAGACAGCCCCGGGTAATCGCTGCGAAGTTGCGGCAGCACATCTTGCTGCAGCGTCGTCATTACCTGACTGGTTTGATCGATCGGTGCAACGTCCGCCGTAACAGTAACCGTCCGCCGACCGTTTCGCCGGTTGATCGCCGTATATGAACGTCCGCGCCAGCGCTCCGCAACCTCTCTCAACGGAACATACCTGCCTGAAGGCGCGCGAATCAGCAGTTGCTCTACGTCGTATTCGCTGCGCCGCTGTTCCTCCGGAAGCTTCACACGAACACGTATCTCGCTGCGTCCGCGCTGCTGACGAAGAGCCTCCGCGCCGTAAAACGAATTTCGTACCTGTCGGGCAATATCCGCCGATGTCAGCCCGAGGCTCTGCCCCTCCGGCTTGATCCTGAAGTTCAACTGCTGCTTGCCCGGTTTGTAACCGTCGTCGATATCCTTGACATTGGGGAAATCGCTCAATATGTCGGCAAGCTGTTCGCTGGCCTTGTCCAGCACCTCGATGTCACGGTGGCTCAGCTCGATTGTCAGTGCCGCACCCGAGCCCGGCCCGCCGCGATCCGATTCAAATCGGATCGACTCAAGTCCCGGCAGCGGGCCAACCTTGTTGCGCCATAACTCAGTAACCTTCGCCGTTCCGATCGGCCTGACCTTCGGATGAGTCAGATACAGGCGAATGTCTACGGTGTCCTCGTCCATTTGCGCAAAAACCCCCCTGCTGAGTCGTTCACCTCCATTTTCGGAGATGACCTCTTCGGCCGCTTTTACGAGCAGATCGCTAACTGCCTCCACCTTCTCGCGAGGCGCTCCGAATGGAAGCTTGGCGGTTACGGCGGAGTAATCCGATTCAACCCTCGGCATCAATATCGTGCCGATCCGACCGCTGAAAACGTAACTGAGCACCACGATGAATATCGCGAAACCCACCGCGACCGTAATCTCACGGAAACGAATGCAAAAGTCCAGAAAAGGTGCAAAGACCCCTTCAATAAACCGCTGATACTGCCGGCTGAAGGCCTGCTGCCGGCCGTGCAGATACCGCGCCATGCGGCCCGATCGCCGCTGCTGTACATGGGCAAGGTGCGCAGGCAGGATATACAGCGACTCCACCCACGAAATCACAAATACCGTCATCACCACCAGCGGAATCACCTTCCAGACCTTGCCGATCACGCCCGGAACAAATAGCAGCGGGAAAAATGCTATTATATTTGTAATGATGCTGAAACTAACCGGAACCGCCACGTCCTGTGCACCCAGTACCGCCGCCCGAATGTGCCCCATGCCCCTGTTGCGATACTCGTATATGTTCTCGCCAACTACTATGGCGTCGTCAACGACAATACCAAGGGCAATAATGAATGCGAACATGCTCATCATATTGACTGTCACATCGATCTGCGGCAGAAACAGAAATGCCCCCATGAACGAGATCGGAATTCCCATAGTGACCCAGATGGCCAGCTTGAACTCCAAAAACAATCCCAACAGCAGAAGCACAAGAATCAACCCCAAGAACGCGTTCTTCAGGAGAAGTTGTGCTCGCTGCCGGTATATATCCGCACGATCGTTCGTCACAGACCAATGAACCCCTGGTGGCAATTGGGCCTCGATTTTTGCCATCGCTGCGTGAGTCGCCTCTGAAACGCCTATCGGCGTCTGGTCACCTATACGGTACACTGCGATACCAACCGCCCGCTTACCGTCAAAAGTAGCCCAGCGGTCCACGTCCTGGAAGTCGTCCACTACACGGCCGATGTGCCCCACTGTCAGAACCGAGCCGTCCGGTGAACTGATAACCGGTATAGCCGCAAATTCATGCGCCCAATCCCGCCGCTCCATCACCCGCAGCAGAACCTCCCCGCCGCTTGTCTCGACATGGCCCCCCGGAAGTTCCACCGCCGTGCGTCGGATCCTGTCCGCCACCTCTTGAGTTGTAAGCCCGTATGTCCGCAGCGTATCCTGGTCGACGAGGACCTGCACCTCGTATTCCCTGGCGCCTTGCAGTTCGACCTGCGTGATGCCCGGCTCAAGCAATAGACTGTCACGTACCTGTTCGGCAAGCTCGCGCAGCACCCATTCCGAGACATCGCCGTACAACTGCATCGTAACCACTTCACGCCGCCGCATAACCAGGCTAACCTGCGGTTCTTCGGCCTCTTCTGGAAACGTCGTAATGCGATCGATTTCCTGCTTGATATCCTGGTAGATCCTCTGCTGATTCGATCCCTCAAGCAGTTCGGCGGTTACCATGCCTCGCCCCTCGGCAGCCACGGCTGTAACCTCTTTAATTCCTTCCAGGCCGCGGATCGCCTCTTCCACCGCTAATATGATTCCCTGCTCAACCTCTTCAGGACTCGAGCCGGGATAGGGAACCATGACGTTCACCATGTCCAGGTCGAACTCGGGAAACACCTCCTGTTTGATCCTCGACAGGCAAAACAGGCCGCCCAACAACAGAACCAGCATCATCAGGTTCGGCGTAACCCGGTTTCGGACCATCCAGGCGATAGTCCCTCTCAATTCCTTCCCTTCTGCACTCATGGCCGCTTGGCGCCTCCACCGCTGGATCCCGCCTGTGCGGGCGGATCGTCCGGAAGCCGCAGCGGCATACCGTTTACAGCCGCGGACATATCAGCAGTTACCATCCGTTCACCGTCGACAATGCCTTCCGAGATATAAACCGCGTCCTTGCCCCTGAAAACGACCTTTACCTGCCGAATATCCAACTCGTCAGCATCGTTCATGACCCAGACCTTATCTCCGTCCCGGAGGTGCGACCGCTCTATTTCAACAACGTTCCTCAGGGTCTTGCCTTCTATTTCCATCCGCACGTATGAACCGTTCAGCAGCACGGGCTCCGCCTCGTTATCGATGGATAACGGGTCTCTCACTCTGACCAGCACCTGTGCAAGCCTGCCAGCCCGCTCCACTTCACCTAACAGGCGCAACACACGACCCTGCCGCCGCACATCCGGTCCCCAGACCGTCGGATTGTAGATGTGCACAATGGAACCACCCTGCTCCCCCGCCTTGGGAATGTCCAGCCAACCGAGCTCCTCGACGCTCACAGCCGCCTCGATCCAGTATTCGTCCGTGCCGACAACGCGAAGCAGAGGGCTCGTAGGCGACACTCTCGCAATCCACGTGCTTTTCAAGTATCGTCGCATTGAACGGCGCCCGGATCGTGCATCGCTGCACGTCCAGCCGGGCCTTTTCCAGTGCCGCCACTGCCGCTTCCAGAGCCGCTTTTGCATTCGCAAGGTGCGGCTTCCTGAGCACGAGTTCCAAGTCCTCGTCGGCGATCACCTCGCCCAGCAGGCCGTATTCCGCCTGAGCTACTGTCTGGTTCCCCGCCTCCAGCTTCAGGTTCAGTTCCGCCCGCGCAACTTCGCTTTCCCGCTGCCAAACCGTTGCCTCATAGTCCCTGGCGTCAATGACAAACAACTCGTCCCCTGCATGGATCAGCCCGCCTGGCACAACCGCCGGATCGATGCCCGTAATAACCCCAGATACCTCCGGATTGATCGTAATCTCGCGAGCAGGCCTGACTGTGCCCATTGCCGTTACCCGCGTCGGATAGTCTTTGGCCTGGACCGTCTCGACCGTCACCAGTCTTGCCTGTCTTGGCGGCTTCATTCGCTGTGCTTGCGGGCGAGTATCTATCTGGTGCTTCAAGAACCCTGCCGCAACGGCAAGGATACACGCCGGAATGATCAGCCGGACCAGCAGACCCACCAAACGCCTCCACAGCACCGTCCTGAGCGATGAAGCCGCCCCGGCCGTGCCTTTGTCCTCGTTATGCATAACTGCACACTGCCTTTAACAAATGCCTCTGTCTACTTTGCTCAAAGCGGAATCCGGATGTGGCAAAACACTACTGTAATTCCGCCATTTCCGGGCGTTCCATCTCCCATCCGCCGGCTAACGACCGGCACAAATCGATCCGACGCTCCACCAGCACCCGTCGCGCAGCCAATTCGCTGCGTTCAAGGCTCTGCTGGCTGTTCAACGACTCCAAAACCCTCAAATAGTCGAGTTGTCCGCCAAGATAGCGGTGCCTTGTCCGCTCGTAAACCTGCCCCGCCAAGGCAAGCTGCCGTCCCAGACTGGCGATATACTGCCGTTGATATGCCTCCTGGTGTATTGCGTCCTCCACCTCACGGATTGCCTGCAGTACCGCCTGGGCGTACGTGTTTATCAGCTCTGAAAGCACTGCCCGCGTCCGTTCTACCTCCGCCTTCCGCAATCCTGCGTCAAAAAGCGGTCCTGCGAGGTTACCGACCAGATTGGCCGACCAGTCTTTGAATAGATCGCTTGTGCGTATTGCAGACGTGTCAGCCGTGGCGACTATGCTGATACGCGGGTACTGGTCCGCCACGGCGGCGGCGACCCTGTTGTCGGCGGCCTCGATCGCCCTGTAGGCCCGCAAAATGTCAGGTCGCCTACTGATCAGCTTGGCGGGTGTTGCCGTGTCCGGCAGAGTCCCAACGTATGCAAGGGTCAAAGATGTATCGGCCCAGTAAGCGTCAGGTGTACGCCCTAATAGTATCGAAAGCTGGTTTTGGAGCAGTCCGACGGTTTCTGATGTCTGTATTAACTGCGCCCTGCTGGATTCGACGAGCTGCCTTTGCCGCAGGACATCGGAAGCCCCTACATTGCTCTGGCGGAACTGCAACGTGATGATTTCCAGCACCTTTTCGTTAGTCCCGATCTGCTTTGAGATAACTTCCTGCTGAAGCCTCGCCTCGGCGAGCTGATACCAAGTCCTTGCTACTGCGGCACTTAGCGTTATTGCCGCAGCGGCGACGTTCTCACGGGCGGCCTCGGCGTCGAGGGCTGCGGCCTGCTGGACCGAGCGTACGCGCCCCCACAGGTCCAGCTCGTATGAAGCGATCAGGCCGGCGGAGTAATTGGTGCTGTAGGTTCGTCCAGCTTGCGTATCCCGTACACCTCGCCGGGCATCTGCATCGTAAGTAATGCCGGGCCACAGGTTTACACCTGCCTTGATCGCTGATTGCTCGGCCTGTCGCAGGCGGTCCCAGGTTGAGCGGATCGAGAAGTTGTTGCCAAGCGCCTCGTCGATCAGCGAATTCAGCTCAGGATCGCCGAAAAGCAGCCACCAGCGGTCTTCCAGCGGCTGATCGCCGGATTGTGAAAAGGTCTCCGGAAGGTTGATCAGGTCCGGTGGGAGGCTGTGTTCGGCGGGCTGGCAGCCCAAAAGGGCTGTCAGCAACAGCATTATCAACACTGTCACAGCGGGTGATGTGGTTTTGAGGCGCTTTAGCAATCGACCACCCTCCGTAATGCACCTGACTCCGCGTACATTGTCTCGTCGACCTGCTCGCTGATTGCGGATATGCCGCCCAGCGAAAAAGCGGTGATATGCTCGGTTAATGATGCTATAAGCGTGTCTTTGTCCATCTGTTGCAACCTTGGAGGCAGCTTTCTGCGTTTGAAGCCGAAGCCCAGGCACTGGTGGATAATACTGATAACGCAGAAAAGAACCTGCTCTTCGGCAGGCTTTGGGCCGACGAGTTGGCGGACGATTGCCTGCATTCTTCGGCGGAGGGGTTCGATTACGTCCTGCTTGACATTGTCGAGGGCGTCGGTGGGATTGGCCATTTCCATGAGGAGGATTTGACCAGCGAAGCCCAAGGAGGAGCTGTCTAACATTCTGTGGAGCAAGGAGTTAACGGTTGCGCGGAGACGTTCCTGCGGGGGGGCTTTGGGTGCGCCGCCGTCGAGTGGATAGCGGTTTATGGCCTCGTGGAAGGCTTGTTTCCAGACTTCGGCGTACAGGTTTTCTTTAGAGCCGAAGTGGTAGTTAATGCTGGCGGAGTTGGCGTTTGCGGCTGCGCAGATCTCGTGGCTTGTGGCGTCGCGGTAGCCTTTTTCGGCAAAAACCCGCTTTGCAGCCTCAAGGAGGTGTTTTTGTGTTGCAATACCGTCTCTTCTTTCTGCCATCACACGTCCAGGAAGTTGGTCGTCTAATTCAAATGCTTATTTTAATTGTTACGTGCAAACGTGTCAAGTGCATGCGATTTCGGGCTGATTTTGGGGTGTAGAGGGCCCGAAGGCATGTACTACATCGGTCTTTTGGTGTTTTTTTTACGTTTGAATGCTTTTTGGTTGCCGTTTTTGGGTGTTTTTTGCGGCTTTTTACACCGGCAGGCTGTTGCGGAGCGAGCGTTTTTGCGAATTAGTCTGGTTTTCTGCGCATTTTTCGCTCAGATTTGACATGACGGGCCCGCACAGGGGGCCAGGTCAGGGCGGGAGATGCCATCAAAATGTTATTGGATCAACAATAACTTTGTATGATGTCCGGTTTTGATAACTGTTAATTGGGGGAGCCCGTTACTGGTCCGGTACTTCAGGTTGGCCTTTGAGTTATGTGTTGTGTGGGTCTGGATGGAAGATTATCCGGTTGACTGCGGATGGGTGATGGAGGATAATAGGATACGGTTTTGTGCCGGGCCGGAGCGCACGGTTGACACGGGCGGGGGCGTTCAGTGATGATGCCGGGAGGAGTGCTGTGGAGGCATGATGGATGTGAGGTCGGAGGTGGGGACAGGCAGAAAAGGTGTCAGACACTAATGGCACTGTCATGTGTAACTTGTTATAGGGGCAGCATTTAGGGTTGGGGATGCGCCGTGACGGTACGACGGGATGGCTGGCGGCGGGGCTG
>JAWLHD010000179.1:0-7793 GCA_041690555.1 Anaerohalosphaeraceae bacterium | reverse complement strand
CGCAAGCAGAAGAACAAGACATCATGGTTCGGCTTCGGTTCACCGCCGAGCCGCAAGAAGACAAAGCGCCCTCGCAAAGCCAGCCGGGCTGAGACAATAGCCTCGCTGAAGAAGCTGGCGGCAGTTGCAGCGGCGGTGTGTGTATTCACCGGACTGGGGTTTGGTTTCGGGTATATGGAGCGCTATGTTCAGGCGGTTTCGCCGGTCGCTGAACCTTCGGGTGCTTTGGAACTGATTTCGCCGCCTCGGTGGATCAATGCCGACGTGCAGGGCAGAATTGCCGCGGCGGCGGGCGGATACTGTTTTGATCTCGGCGACGACACCGCCGGTGAAATAGCCAGTCGTCTTAAGAACTTCCCATGGCTCTACAATGTTCGTGTCCGCACCACTAACAAGACTATTCACGTGAACGCGGATTACCGCAAGCCTTCGGCCATGATTAAGAACGGCGGCAAGAAGCATTATCTTGCGCTGGTCCGACCCGGCGATCCTTTGTATGCGGTCGAGTGGCCCAAGGTGGTGCTGTTGGACTTTGTCGAAATTGACGCATTGCCAATCCTTGAAATCAAGGGATTCTCAACGAAAGGCATGCCCTCCCTCGGCGGAGCATGGGATGCGCCTGAGGTGACCACAGCCGTGGAACTTATCAGTGTCCTGGCGAGAATGGACGAAATCTCATGTCGCGAAAAGCCTTTGCTTGACGAACTGGCCACAATTGATGTCTTCAATTTCGACGGTCGACAGAACAAGAAAGACGCCCACGTCGTCCTCTATGCCAAAGACGGCACGGAAATACGCTGGGGCGCCGCCTATGGTAAGAGCAGATTGTACATGGAGGCCACCGAGCAGGAGAAACTCGCCACTCTATATACCTTCTATAAGGAACATAATCATACCATCCAGTGCCTCAAGAATAACATCTGCCAGTTGATCGAATTGCGCTACTCGCAGAAGATTTTCCCCCGCCCCGAGTAGTTCATCTGCATCCCGGTATGACACTCTTGCCAAGAGCCGTTTTCAAGTCTACATACGTATACGGTACTTCGAACTGCTCACAGATTGTCTTGAACCGTGAAACTGCCTCTTCACTAACGCGATTTTGTGATTCTGCCTCACCCCCGCAGGTAAAAATGCGGCAGCCGGCGAATCTTGCCTCGTAAACGGAACAAGTATTTCCCACACGATAGGGGCATGCCCCTTCGTTCATCAGCCTGGATTCCGCCACAACGCTGTGAAAGTGTATCAACTCAACGGATGTCACAAAGAGTCGATGGCCGTACAAGTCAAAATCGCAGCATCTGCCGCAGGCGCGGCAGAATGCGTCCATTTGTGCCGCGTGTTCATCGACCCATGAATAGACGCCTTCCACGGCAATGGTAATCTCATCCCTGCGGCTCATCGCCCCACCATTTAGTTTGAGTTCGAATTGCTTCGATTTCATCAAAGCCGTATAGACGCCCGCGATTGATACCCGGGCACCTCACGCCGGCGATGTTCCAGTCATCCGCTGTTCGCAGGTTGGCCGACCAGAACGGCCATGTGCGACATTGATTAGGCCGCACAGGATACACCGCACAGCCTCGTCCGGCGCTCGTCTCGGTCAGGAATATGCAATCTTTAGTTCTCTTCTGTTCGATGATCGTTGTGCGCGCACATACCCGCTCCAGATATCGCCTGCGAACCTCCTCGGGCTCTTGCCCGACAAATGCCGCCAAACGGGTGACTTCCGGTTTCGTGATCCAGATATACCCCTCATCAGGTCCGGCACAACAATTGCCGCACCCAATACACTCAAAGTGCAGTCCGCCCGCATACCACCTGATGCGCTGACGAGTCGTCATTCGCTCACCACCTCAGTATGCCACCCGTGTCCGCGCTGGTCGCCATGGCCGCGTATTTGGCAAGGTAGCCCTTTGTAATCCGGGGCGGTCGAGGCTTCCACTGTTTGCTGCGTTGAGCAAGTTCGGCGTCTGAAAGCTTGACGTTAATCGAATTGGCCATGATGTCTATTTCGATTATGTCGCCTTCCTTGATAAGTCCTATGGGACCGCCTACAGCGGCTTCCGGGCTGACGTGTCCGATGCAGGCGCCCCTGGTGCCGCCGCTAAACCGCCCGTCAGTAATCAGCGCAACCGATTCACCCAGGCCGGCGCCCATAATGTAGCTTGTCGGGGATAACATCTCCTGCATTCCAGGGCCGCCTTTGGGACCTTCGTAGCGGATGATCACCACGTCGCCCTGCTTTACCTTGCCCGCAAGTATGCCCTCGCATGCGTCCTCCTGGCTCTCGAAGATCACCGCCGGGCCTGTATGCTTCATCATTGAAGGCGAAACACCCGCGGTCTTGACAACACTGCCGTTGGGCGCCAGATTGCCACGCAAAATCGTCAGTCCACCTGTCTGACTGTATGGATTTTCGATTGTGCGAATACACTCCGAATTCCTGATTTCCGAATCAGCGATATTACTGCCGATGGTCTTTCCAGTCACGGTGACGCAGTCAGTATTCAGCAAACCGTCGATCTTGCTGATTTCTTTCATTATTGCGCTCATGCCGCCGGCGGCGTCCACATCCTCCATATGCCATTGGCTCGACGGCGACACCTTGCAGATATTCGGGCAGCGGCGCGAAATGGCGTTAATGCGGTCAAGGTCGTACTTGACGCCTGCCTCGTTTGCGACCGCCAGCGCGTGCAGAACGGTATTGGTCGAGCCGCCCATTGCTACGTCTGCGACAAAAGCGTTGTCGAGCGACTTTACATTGACGATATCGAGCGCCTTGATGTCACGACTGATAAGTTCCATGATCTGCCGCCCAGCGGCCTTGTAGAGTTCCTGCCGCCTCGGATCGGTAGCCAGAATGGTCCCATTGCCGGGCAGTGCCAATCCCACGGCCTCACACAGGCAGTTCATACTGTTGGCGGTAAACATCCCCGAACAACTGCCCTGCGAAGGACACGCCGAACACTCGAGTTCCTTCAACTGAGCTTCGCTGATTTTGCCGGCGTTGCAGGCAGCGACTCCTTCAAATACACTGATCAGATCGGTAGCCCGGTCTCCGGTGCGTCCTGCCGCCATCGGCCCGCCTGATACAAAAATCGTCGGTATGTTCAGCCGCATCGCAGCCATAAGCATGCCCGGAACTACCTTGTCGCAGTTGGGAATACAGATCAGACCATCGAAACAGTGCGCCCGAACCATAGTCTCGACTGCATCGGCTATGATCTCACGCGAGGCCAGAGAATACTTCATTCCCGTATGCCCCATCGCAATACCATCGCAAACGGCAATGGTATTGAACTCAAAAGGCGTTCCGCCCGCCGATCGTACGGCATCCTTGACGGTGCGTGCCACCTTATCAAGATGCACGTGCCCGGGAACTATCTCACAAAAACTATTGGCGACCGCAATAAAGGGCTTCTGTATGTCGGCATCCCCGAGTCCACAGGCACGCAGAAGAGCCCTGTGCGGAGCATGCTGAAAACCATCTTTTACGCTGTCACTTCTCATGTTCTTTGCTCCTGAACTTAGTGTCGGACCGGTTTCCCGGAAGTACCGGAACACGGTTCCACCCTGTCATCCCAATAACACCAAAACCCAGATTATAGCACCTTCGCAGCCGACCTTAAACGCAAAAACAGCAGTTTAAATCCTTCTGTAAAACAAACGGGTTTTGCCGTCGTAAACCAAGGTATTCGCGGTCTCGACCGGTCAAAACGGGTTTTGGGCTGAGTCTTAGTCCCAAAATAACTGGTCGCATTTGCCCAGAAGACAACTCGGCATCCTCGGCACGGCCGATTGGCCCTTGTAAACCCCGCCGACGGCAGGTATAATTGGCGGCATGTTTTTCTAAACATGTATAACTATTGGTTCGATAATTGTTTAGTGTGATAAATTCGTCGACAAGTCCCGGTCGCCGAATACCTGGCTCAGCAAAGGAACTTTCTCAAAAGGAGATCACTATGTTTCGCAGAAGCCCTGTTTGTTCGATGTTGATTGCGGTTTGTCTGTTGATATCGCTGGCCGGATGCGGACCCAGGTCCAGACTGACTCTCAATCATATACCCGCCGACGTCGCGACCTACAAGGTCTCCACGGAGACCATCAAAGATTTCCGCTTCGAGCAACCCTCTCTGACGCCGCCGAAGCTCAAAGAAGAGCAGAGCGGAACGACCAAAGAGGTGATCTTCGAGCAAAGAATCGAAGAAGTTAAGGAAGATGGCGGCGCCTTGGCGACCATCACGTTGAAAGAAGTTGTGTATCTCGTCAAGGACAAAAACGACGTGAAGTTTGATTTTAACAGCACTCGCGAGGCTGACAAAAATCGAGGCTTTGCAAAAGTCATCGGCCAAAGCTACAAGATCGCGATTGCGCCTAACGGCAAGATCGAGGTTGTGGACACCGAACAGGCCGCCAATGTGGATGTTCAAGGTTACGAGGGGCGAATCGCCAAGGCCATGTTCAGCGAGGAAAGCATTCGCGAACGGCACGAAGTGCCTCCATTGGGCGATTCTGAGGCCAAAGCCGCCAAGCGCGGGGCTTCATGGAGCACCGTAGTTCCATCGCCTCCGGGGTTGCTTGCGCCAAAGTCGTTCCGGAAGACGTATACGCTCAGCAAGATTGAAGGTCCGAAGGCAAACCGTATTGCTACCGTGACTATGAAAGCCGAAGAAAGCACCGAACCGGCCGCCGACGGCACTGCCAAGAGTGCCGGCATGGGCGTCTTCGCAAATATGTTCGACACCACCGAGACATACACCGGCAACATGGTCCTCGAACTGGGCACCGGCAGGATACGTCAGTGCCAGGAGAAACTCGTTGCTACGTACCTGGCGGCGGAGAATCCGCAGGGCGGCCCCACGGACAAAGGTCCGGACACGCTGATGATGCGGTTTACCCACGGCCGGACTGTTGAACTGGTTGACTAAGGCAGGTCTGCCATCGCACGAGAAAAACTTGACTCATGGGAAAGGGTTGAATGTTGGCTACGATTGCAAGGTTGCTGTGCGTTACGGTCGTTCTGTCCCTCCTTGCAGGATGCCGCGAAAGCCAGAAAAAAAAGGAACTCCTCGCCGTCGAATTTGAGCCCGAGAAGACCCTGCGATACAAGCTTGTTTCCGAGCGGGACATAAGCCTTGAGTTGAAGAGCGACGACCCCAGAATGGCCGAAAGAAACAAGCCCCAGACCATGGCCGAAAAGCTGGAACTGGTGATCGCATACAAGCCGGTTGAGGTCGATCCCTTTGGCGTGACTGTTATTGAGGCCCGATGTGAATCGGCAAAAGTCACACGTCGTAATTTTACCGCTGCCGCTACTGCGCCGGATGCCGCCGAAAAACTCGCCGGAAAGACATTTACCATAAAGCTGTCGCCGAGCGGCAAGATTACCGACTACGGCAGCCTCACAGAAGTCGTTCAGCAATTGGGCGAGCAGGCCTTTACCGGCAGCACCACCGGCTCCCAGAAGATCAAGAACCCTGATATGATCTACGATTTCATCGCCATGCAGTGGTATCTTTGGGACTCGGTTGCAACCATTGATAAGCCACTCGATGGTGTCAAGAAGGGAAAAACGTGGACGACAGACCAGCTTGTGCCGCTGCCGGTGCCAATGATCGCCGCCCGTAGAACAACCTACACATTTGACAATATTATGGACACACCCGAGGGGCGCAAGGCCGTCATCAAGAGTTCGTATGAGCTCACCAAAAGTGAGCTCGAAAACTGGCCCAAACCCTACAGCGATCGCTTCGCAATGAAGGGCATGTTCGGCTTCCTCAGAAATTATCAATACCAGTCCGTCGAAGGAACGGGCAAACAGATATTCAACATCGATACCGGGACCGTCGAAAATGATCGGCAGGAATACAAGATGATCATGACGGCCGCTTTTATGATGCCACTTGGTGACAGCGTACCGGTCATCACCATCGACCAGAGGATCACTACAGAACTGCTCGATGAAGACAACTGACCAGTGGGGGAGCACATTGGAAAGAAATATTCTATGGGCCCCGTGGAGGATGAAGTATATTAAAGGGCTCAGCAAGAAAAGTGATTGTTTTCTCTGCGACTACCGGCAAGACCCCGATAAGGACACTGATAACCTCGTCCTTTGGCGGACGCCGCGATGCATGGTGCTTTTCAACAGATATCCTTATAACAACGGACATCTCCTGATAGCACCCCTTCGGCACATAGGCGATTTTCAGCAGGCAAACGAAGACGAACTCCTCGAGATGACCAAACTGATACGCGAGTGCCAGAGAGTTCTTGGCGCCGCTTTGGCGCCCCACGGTTTCAATGTTGGCATGAACTTCGGCCGCTGCGCCGGAGCGGGCCTGCCGGAGCACATGCACATCCATGTCGTGCCCCGGTGGGACGGCGACACCAACTACATGCACGTCGTAAGCGACACCGACGTCATCAGCCAGGGGCTCGCCGAACTATATGAGGACCTCCAGCGAATCAGCCGCGAACAAACTCTGCCTGAACTCTGATCATGACAGACTCGCTGATGCCCTATGCAGTTACCCCGCAGAACAGCCGCAAACGCCGGTTTCCCGAAAGGCCGCACCCCTATAGGTCGGATTTTGAGCGGGATCGCGATCGGATCATGCACGCAGCCGCCTTCCGCCGGCTCGAAGGCAAGACCCAGGTTTTCATGCCCGGACTAAACGACCATTATCGCACAAGGTTGACCCATTCGATAGAAGTCGCGCAGATCGGACGTACCATCGCGCGCTGCCTTCGGCTCAATGAAACACTCACTGAGGCCATTTGCCTGGGTCACGATCTCGGGCACAGCCCCTTCGGCCATACCGGTGAGGCTGTTCTCAACAGGCTCATGGCTGGACACGGCGGCTTTGAGCACAACGCCCAGACCCTTCGCATTGTCGATGTGGTGGAACATCCCTACCCTGCTTTTCAGGGGCTTAACTTGATGTACGAGACTCGATTGGCCTTTGCCTTGCATCATAGCCCCTATGATCGCACCGCCAGCACCTCCGCGGCGGAATTTGAGACTCCCAACTGCACACTGGAAGGCCAGATTGCGGATATGGCCGACCGGATCGCATATAATTGCCACGACCTGGAGGACGGATTGAGGTCGCGGCTTATCGAACAGCAGTCAATTGCCGATATACCGCTTATTGCACGGGCAAGAAAAACGATAGACGCCGACAGAATTGAAGATTATGTCATTATGCGGACCCGCACCTCCAAAGCCATGCTGGATTACCTGGTCAGCGACTGTCTCCAAACAAGCTGCAACAGAATCGCATCTGCCGGCCTGGCAGATGTCGAAGATGTCTGCCGTCGCACCGATAGACTGATCGTTCTCAGCGATAATGCCCAGCGTGACCTCGCCGAGCTGGAGCGGTTTTTGCTTCATAATCTTTATCATAATCCGGTGCTGCTCGAAGGCAATCGCCAGGTAAACTCATGGCTGTCGACGCTGTTCGACCGATTATGCCACAATACGGAGCTGATGCCGCGATATTTCCAAAGGATGGCCTTGACGCACGGCGTCGAACGCACCGTCTGCGACTATATCTCAGGCATGACAGACCGATACTGCCTGGCAATGTTCGAGAAGACCTGATTGCTGAGAAGAGACAATGACTCACAAGAAAGAGAACCACACAGTTCCAGTCGCATTTGTCCCGCGTCTATTCACTTCGTGTCTCGGCCTGGGCAAACTGCCGCTGGTCCCCGGCACTTGGGGTTCTATTCCGGCAGCCGTGCTATTCGGCGTCTTGTGCCATTTACAGGTGCAGCCGTGGATCATA